>CAYPJH010000137.1:0-2050 GCA_964411035.1 uncultured Methanobrevibacter sp.
ATTATGATGTATAGTTATTATTGTCTTTTATTTTCTTTTTTACATGATTAAATCATATATTCTATTTTAATATAGAATAAATTGTAAACATTTTTTCATTACATTTCAAATGCTCTTAGATATATTTTTTATATTTACAAAAAGAAAGTAGAAAAAAGTGATTTAATATGCTATTGAACTGGAATGAAGAGATTAAAAAAATAGATCCCACCATAAAATTTAGATCAAATGGTGGCTGGCTAAAAACAGTAGAACAATTAGATAAAAGTGTTAAAAGTGGTTATTCAATCGTAGGTGAATTTGTAAAATCCGGAGATTTTGATGAAGATTATGATGAAGGAATATATCTTGACTGTAATAAGGAAGATAAAAAAACTGCAGATTACAGATTATTCCGTTTTAAGGATGATAAAATTAGATTATTAGATATGGTTATTGATGGAAAACAAGATTGGGCAACATATCTTTGGGATGCCATTGAAGACGAATTATAAAAAAAAATAAGTTTTTTGGAGATTACCTTAGAGTAATCTCTAAAACTAAACATGATTATACTAATCTTTGTCTAGTTGTTGGTTTTTTATTTTGCCAACTGTATCTTCTTAATTTTTTAGATTTACCAAATCCACAAGAAGCACAGACTTTTTTACGTAAGTGGTAAGTGTTTCTACCACATCTTCTACATCTGATATGGGTCTTTTTATTCTTTTTACCCATTGATGGCGTTCCTTTTGACATTGATACACCTCCCTTTTTTTAATAACATTAATAAAAACATGTTTTAATTAGATTAAAACATATAAAAATCGTTAATAGTATTTTTATGGTGAAATATAAACAATATTGTCTCCTCTAATGAGAACAATACCAAGTCTTCTTGTAACTTCCCCATCTTGTAATTCTTCTGCATCATTAAGAACTAAATTCATATGTAAATCAAAACTCTTAAGTATTCCTCTAAATTCACGATCTCCTTTGAGTTTTATTAAAACTGGAGAGTTAACAGCTTTGCCTAAAGCATCAAGAGGTCTTTGAACATTTTGTCCGCTCACATTAATCACCTTATTATTACTATTTATTTAAATTTTTTATATAAAAGATATATTAAAATAATTAATCTTATTTTAATATAGTAAAAACATATTAGTTCGAATATTATAATAATTAGATTTTAGATAAAACTAATTATAACTAATATTAACTTATTTGATTAAACTAATATATAAATGTAACTTGAAATTAGCTAATAAATTTTAAAAAAAGTTATTTTTAACATTAATATAAAAAATACTTCTATAACAAGTTTTATATATACACTTAACATATTACAATTATCTTAAAGTGGGATTGAAATGAAAGTTAAAAAAAGAAATTTTCTAAAGAAGAAAAAAATCAAAGAAATAATGAATGAACTTGGAGATTATAAACATATTTTAGAAAACAAAAAAAATGTTGAAATATTGGAAGCAGATCCTTATTCATTCATATTAGTTGATAATGAACCTAGTTTAATTATTATAGATGGAATCTATTTCCCAACACTTAAAGCAGCACTTGATAATGAATTTGAAGCCAAAACAGTTGAAGTGGATAAAGGTGCTATAAGATTTGTTACAAATGGTGCAGATATAATGAGTCCGGGTATTGTTAATGCAGATGACAATATTGAAGAAGGAGATATTGTTATTATTGTTGATGAAAACCACAAAAAACCATTGGCTATTGGTGTAAGTTTAATTACAGGTAATGAAATGGTTGAAAATAAATCAGGTAAAGCAATTGAAACAAAACATTTTGTTGGAGATAATATTTGGAACTTTGAATTGTGAGGTTTGAAAATGGTTAAATTAAGATTAACAGCAGGAAACATAAGAAACCCAGATATTCATAAAATTGGAATCATCGCTCTTGGTTCACATTTAGAAAATCATGGGCCTGCTCTTCCTATTGATACAGATGCAAAAATAGCTTCCTACATTGCACTTGAAGCATCACTACAATGTGGAGCTAAATTTTTAGGAGTAATTTACCCTGCCCATGAATTAGATGA
>CAYPJH010000138.1:0-9981 GCA_964411035.1 uncultured Methanobrevibacter sp.
TTAAAAAAATCAAACATTTAAACACCATTTTCCTAAATTCCTAAAGTACGGAAATCTACTTCCATACTAACACTATTAATTATTAAACACCAAAGTATATAAATTAATATGAAAAATATAAATATTATTTATATAGGTTAAATATTGGATAAAATATTATCCCATTGTTTTACTCTGTTTTCTAATATGTAGTTATCCAATATATCTTTTTTTGCATTTTTATGTATTTTATCCCTAAGTGTTTTATCTAAAATAAGTAATTCTAATTTATCAATCCATTGGTCTTTAGAATTAGCTAATAAACCATTATAACCATCATTTACAACTGAATTATAAACCTCTACATCACTGAAAACACCTGGAATTCCCATGGCAGTTAGTTCAATATATTTTAATTCACTTTTTCCTTTGTTAAATTCAGAATTTTCAAGAGGAACAACCCCAATATCCCAATCCACAGTATTTTGAAGCCATTTAATAAATTTTTTAAAATTCATGCTGTCTTTCGGAAGTTCTATTGACTTATACCACCCCTCAGAAACATTATCCTCCTCATTAAAACCCCCAATAATCTCAAAATCAAATTCAATATCATATTTATTCAACATTCTTTCTTTAAGTTCTAAAATAACATCTTTTATTAGAAACAAATCTTTAGAATGAGTAAGCGTACCATAATAACCTAATTTAATTTTACTTTCTTTTTTAATAGATTTTTTAACATTCATACCTTTAACTAAATAATTTCTAATAACCTTTACATTTTTATTTGATATTTTAGAAGCTAATGCCGGCGTGGTAACTGTAACAATATCTGCATTATCAATAAAGTTCGTAATTTCACCCCGTACTCTATCAACATAATCAAATGATGGACTATTCTTCTCAACACCCAACAAATCATCATCAGTTTCATAAATAATCTTAATATTATTTTTCTTTGCTTTTTTAAGAAGCAAATCAAGAAACGGTAAAATTCTTTGAACAATAATAATATCAAACTGTTTTTCTTTTAAAATCTGATTTAAATCCATCATTGTAAAGCTATCCATACCATACATGAAAAAAATATATTTGTTGGATTTGGATAACTCTTTTAAAGGTTCATGAATTCTAATATATGGACAAGGAGCAAGATTTTCAAAGGGATCATTTGTAAACACCCCTACTCTAATTTTATTAGTTTTAAACTTATTATTAGACAATAAATAAGGAATTGTAATTTTTTTATCTGTAATATAATTAAAATTAGCTATATTTTCATTTATTTTTTCAGATAACTGATTATCATATTGATCTTGTAGGGGTATTTCAAGTGTATTTATATAGTTATAGTCTAATGGATTGATGAGAAATTGTTTGAAAAATCCATTTAAAACATAATGAAATAGAGGGTCTTGATTAGAATCTTTTAAATAGGCATTTTTATAAAAATCCAGATTAAATAGATGATTAACATAATATTTTTTAGTTTCAACTTCATCTTTAAATCCATAATAGATATAGTGAAGTTCAGGAGACATATTTTCATTTAAACAATCAGGATGGGTTTTAAAATAATTATCATGGTTAATAATAGCTAATTTTTTAATTCTATTATAAATTTTTTGATTTTTAGAATAATTATTAAAGTTTCCTTTAGATTTAATAGCTATAAATAATTTTGAATGATTTTTAATTCCCAATATCAACACCCATTTTCCTTATTTTTATATAATGTTTATTGCATATAAATAATAATTATGTCTTATAAAGTATCAGTTATAATTCCATCATATAATAGTGTGGACTTTTTAAATCAAACAATAAACTCAATTAAAAATCAGACCATTGGTTTTGAGAATATTGAAGTTATAATCGTAGACGATTATTCAACAGACAATACTCAAGAGCTAATTAATCAATATTGTGAAAAATATAATAATATTAAAACATATGAATCCGGCAAAAAAACTGGAACTCCTGGTAGAAGTAGAAATATAGCTATAAAACATGCTGAAGCCGATTATATTATGTTTTTAGATCATGATGATAAATATCTTGAGGATACTGTAGAGAATCTTTATAATGCAATAACAAAAAATTCAGCAGATATCGCTATTGGTAAATTCCAGACTTTTGGAGATAACTATATTGTAAGTGAAGATTGGATTACCGAAGATGTTATTTTAAATTCTATTGATGAAAATACCTTATTTTTTTCAATTAATAATATATGGAGAATGATTTTTCCTAAAGAATTTATTGAAAAACATGATTTGAAGTTTCCAGAAGGCGTTTTTGCTGAAGATTTAACATTTATGATTGATGCTTTTGTAAATGCTGATAAGATAGTGTTTATTAATGATATTGTTTATAATTTCCGTTTGAGAACTGGTGATAATAGCTCTACAAGTCTTTCAAAAGGAATGCATTATTTAAATGGTTTAATTGAAGGTTATTATAATACTTTTGAAGTACTTGAAAAGAATGATGTTCTTAAATATTATGATACTATTTTCAATCAGCATTTGTCTTGCTGGTTAGCTGATGTTTGTTTAAGTGAAACAATAAGTTTAAATGATAAAAAAGAGCTTATTAACAAATCCCTCCCCCTATTTAATAAAATTACCAATGTTAAGCCATTTCCGGAAAATAATGCTATTGGCAGCATAATAAATAGAATTAATAATAATGAATTAGATCTTGCTTATAAACAGATGGAAGATTACAGAATCTACAACAATAGAATTCATGATTTAGAAGTGGAATTAAATAGAAAATCCCACCAGGTTGCTACTCTTCAAACAACAAAAGGCTGGTTTAAATACAAATTTAAAAATATTAAAGAAAGATTATTTAAGTGATTTAAACACTTCATCCCATTGTTTTACTCTTTCATTTAAACTATAATTTTTTAAAATATTTTCCCTTGCTTTTTTAACCATGTGTTCTCTTAGTCCAGGATTTTGAATCAGTTGAATGATTTTATCAACCCATTCATCTTCAGCATTTGCTAAAAATCCATCAACACCGTCAGTTATGGCTTCTTTGTAGCTATCTAAATCACTTGCAACTGTTGGAATTCCAAGTGATGTGTATTCAATATATTTTAGTTCACTTTTACACTTATTAAACTGAGTATTTAAAAGTGGGGCTATACCAATATCCCAATCTATTTCCCTATGAAGCCATTTAATGAATGTTGGTGCTGACATTGGATAATATGGAAGTTTTTTTGTTGAATACCAGTCTGATTCATCACTAGATACACCTACAACTTCAAATTCTATATCTCTAGTAGAAAGGATGTCTTTTACTCTTAAAATTACATTATGAATCATTTCTAAATCATATGTATGTGTAAATGTTCCAAAGTATCCTATTTTAATTGATTCTTTTTGTTTAAATGGTTCGAATGATGTAATATTACTAGTATGATAATTTTTTATTATTTCAATATTTTTATTTCCTACTTTCTCAAGTCTGTTTGCAAGTTCAAAGGTGGATGTTGTGATTATATCTGCATTTTCCATGACTTTTTGAATATTGTCCTTATTCTCCATTATATACTTATAAGATGGATTATCTGGAGTTATATCAATAAAATCATCATCTGTTTCATAAATAATTTTAATTCCTAATTTTTTTGCTCTTTTTAAAATTTGGGTTATATATGGGTTTACTCTTTGAATTACAATTACATCGAAAATCTTTTCATTTATAATATCATCCATATCTAATTGGGCAAGAAGTTCTTTTCCATAAACAAAGAAATGATAATCTCCAGTTTTGGATAATTCCCTAAATGGCGTATGAATACGTATAAATGGACATGCATTCATATTATCATATGTATCTTCTAAAAATACTCCTACTTTTAAGGTATCTGTAGGGTATGATTGATGAGATTCAATATAATGAGTTAAAATATCCCCATCATGAATATAATGGTTTTCCTTAAGTTCATCAGCTATTTTTGATGTGATAAATTGCTGGTACTGTTGATCAATATCCACATCTAAAGATTTAACAAATCCTTCTTCTTTATTATTAATTTCACTCTTATTGAAAAATCCTTTGGTTACATAATGAATTAAAGGATTTGTGTTTGAATCTAAATTATTATGTTCCTTATAATAATACAAATCAAATAATGGATTAATATATTCAAAATTATTTTCATCAGTTATTCTTGAGTCATTTCGAATAAAATCAAGTATTAATAACTCTTTTGGAACATGAGGATAATGTTTTTGATAAATTTCCGTGTTTATTAATCCCAAAGATTTAATTGCTTTTTGAATTTCATATTCTTTTTTAGATCTGAATGAAAATTTTTTAAGTTTAAGATTTTTTAATGTTCTTAATGGTTTTGTAACTTTAAGAGAATTTGAGTTAAGCATTTCCTTTAATTCATTGTTTAGAAAACCAATTCTACCTCCAGTATCAATTCTATAACCGGCCATTCCTTTAACATCATTGATTAAAAGATATAGTTCTTCACGAGAAAGTTCTAAAGATTCTCCAAATTCCATATTTTGAACTTTACTGCCGATTTTTGCCCTTAAATTATCGCTTGTTATTGGGGTTGGAAGAATTATTTTATGATGATATTTACCTTCTTTAGCCCAGTATTCATTATCCCAGTAATATATAAGGCTTACAGACGGATGAAAATCATTTTTCCAGGCAACATATGCAAAGCTGAGTTGATCCTGATTTGTGAATTTGATGATTTCCTCCCACCAGTCTTCCATTAGTTTAATGATTTTTTCATCATTGTGTTTCCTAAATATGGCTCCCATAACAGCCAAACCATAATGTTTAGGAAATCCTTCTTCCTCATATTCCTTAACCTGTTCTTCCATTACTAAACGAGGATATCTTGGGATAATTTTAGATGCTTCATATTCTTCATAAACGCAATCTCTTTCTGTATGAACAACAGTTAACATTTCTGAATCTTTTTTAATGTTTTTATAGATGTATTCTCGAATACTTCCCTTGATTTTAAATGTTCCATCTAACCAGAAACTATATTTATATTCAGGCAGGTAAATATGAGGCAGAACTTTATATTGCTTTGCTTTACGATTATTATCCAATGTTGACTCTTCCATTGGCCTGATTTGCCAGAAATCAGATTTTAAATTAGGATTATCTGAAAAACATATGTAGTCTGTGTTTTCATCAACAAATTCAGGTATTTTTAATGAATCATAATCTCCTGTAAATGCCGTGTATATTACAAGTTTATTATTTTTAATATCCTTAATTAGTTCTTCATTGGATTTTTTTTGGCTAGTGAAAAGATCTCGATTAATATTATCCTTAGCTACCTTTTTATAAGTTTCATAAATTTCTTCATACATTTAATCACTACCCCTTAAATACGTGTCTTTTATAACATCCATAATTTCAAAAGCGAAGTCTTTACCATTGTTTGATTTTATCTTAATGTTTTTATCTTTAGTATTTATTGAATCAATTCCTTTTAAAACTAAACTATCCTCTTGAATTAATATTTTAATAAGATTTAGTCTTGATATTACTTCTTCTAAATCATAATTCTCATCAAATGAAATGACTATATCACATGATTCACCTAAATAAATGTTTTCAAAGTCAGTTATTAATTTTACATCATATTTAGTGCTTAATTGTTTAAAAAATTCTTTTATAAATTTGTTCTCTTCATCTTTAGTGATGATGGCGATGTTGATTTTTTTATCAGTAAAGAAGAATTTTTCTGTTATTTTGTCCTCCAACATTTTTTCAAACAGCAGATTGCCCCACTTATCATAAAAATGCATTATATTAATGTAGTTAAGTTGATTTTTCTTTTCATCATCTTCATGACGGGTAGCTGATTCATTATGAAACAGCAATGCCTGAGGATTGTAGAATGATTTATATCCATTTTCATATAATTTAAGTGCAAAATCAACATCTTCATAACCATAAATATATTGTTCATCAAGGCCCCCTAAATCTTCATAAACTTTTTTAGGAATCAGTATGCATGCTGCCGTATTAGCTATTACTTCTCTTGGTTTATTTAATTTATTTCTAAATATTAAAGTATTGAACATGTCTTCATGAAATGGGCCATAAATATACGGAGTCATTTCTTCTTTAAATTTAACTCCTTCATGCTGGATGGAAAAGGATTTTGGTTGATTTTCAATATCTGTATAATACGGAAATATTAGTTTAGCTCCTACAGATCCTACATTTTCATTATTTTCAGCAAATCCAACAAGTTCATTTAGCCAGCCATAAGTAGGTTCAATGTCATTGTTTAGTAAAACCAGATATTCTCCTTTTGCAATTTTAGATGCATCATTATTTCCTTTTGAAAAAGTTACATTTTCATTATTTTCAATAACTGTAATCGGCAAATCTTTTTTTAAACCCTTTAAATATTCAACTGATTCATCAGAAGAGGCATTGTCCACAACAATGATTTCATAGTTACTATAATTTGTCTTTTTATCAAAATCTTCAAATAAACATTTTAAATAATCTAAACCATTTCTGTTTAATATTATAATAGAAACTAAAGGTTCCTTTTCAAATTGAAAATTATTAAGAAAAGCATTATTTGTTGAAAATATTCTTCTTTTTTTAATTTCAAAAGGGTTTTCTTCAAGTATAAATCCTTCATGATTATTATCGATATAATATATTAAGGGATTAAGGCCATTTTCTTCTATTTCAGGATATTTTTTAAGATATGCGCTATTGTCAAATGTATTGTTAGGTGATTTTCCTTCTGAATATCCATAGAATAGATAATGTATTAGAGGATCCATTCCTGATTTTTTAATATGAGGGTAGCTTTTTAAATAAAAATTTTTATCAAACAAACCTGCTTTCATGATTTTCGAATATTCTTTTTTATATTTTTTTGCCTTTTTAAAATCAAATCTTGATCGTTTTAAAAATTCCATAAAAGAAACATCACTCATCTAACTACCTCAATAACTTTTTTAAAAAACCTTCATTTTCTTTTTGATTATTCTGACTTAATAATATATCACTCAATTGTTTATTGTTTAAAATATTTAATTCAAATTGAATGTTGAAACATTTAATATTTTCGAAATCTCCTTCAATAACATAATTAGGATCCAGTGTGTAAAATGTTTGATATTCATCTAAAAGGGAATTATGTGAATTAACATCTATTCTATTAGATATTGGTGTGGTTTTAATAATTTTTGATGAAATAAAATCTCCTTCTAAAGGATCAAAACGAAGAAGATTAATATTATCATAATCGGTTAAATCAAAGGTTAAATCATTGATTCTTGAAAGATTATATTCTACTGATATTTTATCATCTTCATTGAATCCGTTTCCTGTGTCTATGTAAAGACTAGCTACCGGATTAACCTTTGATGAATTTAACAAATATTTATATTTAGCTAAAAATGTTTCACTGTCATAATTTAGTATATTCTGGATGATGTCAGGATATACTATTTTAAGACTGGCTATTGAGTAATAAAATTCAATATCTTCCTCATTTAAACTATTTAACATTGCATTTTGAAGATTTTGGACTATTTCAAGCTCTTCCAAGTAAAACCAGTCATAATAATTTAACCAGAATATAATATCATCACAAAATCTTAAAATCAGGGCTTTTATATATTTATCGTATTCAGGATGTTTTTCTGCTAATTTAAAAAGATTTTTAATAACAAAAGATAAATCCAATGTATTTGTAAGATTTATTTTATTTGTAATTGATTGGTCTGTTTTTCTATAAAAGTATCCTATTTCCTTAAATAAGAATATTCTATTGGCATTGAATAATGTTTCTAAACTTGAAACATTATCTTCATATATTCTTAGTGGAAATTTTAAGTATTTATATAAATTTTTATGAAATATTTTGCCCCAACTTGAAGTGTAAAAAATAAGAGAGGGTTTTTCTGAAATTGATTTAATAACCTTGTTTTCAATTATATTAGGTTTATGGATTGAGTATTCATCTTCTGGAACTCTTTGCCAGTTAAAAATTAATAAATCGCAATTATTAGTTTTTATTAAATTTAAAGAATTTTCAATAATAGTTGGGGAAATATAATCATCACTATCTAAAAACATCACATAATCTGCACTTACATACTTCATTGCAGTGTTTTTAGACTCCCCCACCCCTTTATTTTTTTCATGGTTTATTATTTTGAAATTAGAAAATTTTGTTGCATAATCTTCTAAAATTGATAAAGAATTATCTGTACTATTATCATTGACTAAAATAACTTCAAAATTATCTAAACCAATAGTTTGATTAGTTAAACTATCCAGACATGTTTTAAGATATTGTTCTCGATTATAAACCGGGACAATAACACTAATTTGATAATCTATGAAAAAACCCCCTCTTATTTGTTTAAAAACCTTTTAAATTTATTTTTAAATGATTTATGATTATTATTCTGAGTTTTTGATTGTTCATATAATTCTTTTGATTGTTCATATAATCCTTTATAATGATTGGCTAAAAATTTATAATTTAAAAGTTTGCAAGTTAAATCAAACTCTTTAGATGTATTTGATTTGGTAATTGCCTGATGAAATGATTTATCACTATAATGCCAGCCATCGTAGTTTTCAACTTTATCTAAGTTAAAACTGGAATAGGTATTTTTTAATTTATTAAAGTATTTTTCTTTAAACTCTTCATTAACTGTTGAATAAACCTTTTTAAAGTTAACAATTAAGTATAGTAGAAAATCTTGAAAGTTAGTTTCTAAAATGTCTGTCTGATTAATGATAGTTCGAGTTTCCTCCAATATTTTAAATATATCACATGATGATTCACCCGCAGAACCCATAATAGAATCTTCCCGTACTCTATAGAAATACAAAGGTTTTCTTAAAATAGAAACCTTAGATGCTTTTAAAAATACTGAAAAAAAGAAAGGTACATCCTCATAATTAAGTGATTCTAGAAACTCTACCTGAATATTTTTTAAAAAACTCGTTTTATATAATTTGTTAAATGCAGAATGGGGAATTTTAAATAAAACATCTAAAACATCTTTATATGTGAAAACTTTACTGTCAAAACTTTCACTAACTGCTTCAATACAACCATATTGTGTTTCTTCAAATTCTCCACTATCTTCATGATAATTTAAAACCTGATAGATAAGCACGTCTAAATCTAAAGTTTTTGATTCATTATATAACTGTTCAAGTGTATCTAGTTCAATCCAATCATCCGAGTCTATGAAAAATGTGTATTGGCCTTTAATATGTTTCATTCCAGCATTACGTGCTCCGCTTAACCCCTTATTTTTCTGTGAAACTATTTGGATTCTTGAATCGTCCTTCCCATATTCTTCAAGAATATTTAAAGATGAATCAGTTGAACCATCATTAACACAAATTATTTGAATATCTTCAAGAGTTTGGTTAACTAAACTATCTAAACACTGTTTTAAGTATTTTTCAACATTATATACAGGAACTACGACTGAAACTTTTATATTAGAGTCCATTTTCATCAACTTATCCTAGATACATTTTCTTATAATACTTTTGATATTCTCCTGATTTTACCTGTTCAATCCAGTCCTGATTATCAAGATACCATTGAATGGTTTCCTTAATTCCCACTTCAAAAGTATATTTAGGCATCCAGCCAAGCTCTTCCTGAATTTTTGTTGAATCAATAGCATATCGCCTATCATGACCTAATCTATCATCAACAAATTTAATTAATGACTCATCTTTACCTAAATCTTCAAGTATTAATTTAACTATATCAATATTCTGTTTTTCATTGTTACCGCCAATATTATATACTTCCCCTATTTTTCCTTCATGTAAAACCAGATCTATAGCTGAACAATGGTCGTAGACATGTAACCAGTCACGTATATTTTTACCATCACCATAAACCGGAAGTGGCTTATCTTCTAATGCATTGGAAATCATTAAAGGAATCAGTTTTTCTGGAAATTGATATGGTCCATA
>CAYPJH010000139.1:0-4138 GCA_964411035.1 uncultured Methanobrevibacter sp.
CGAATTTTATCTGGTAAGTATTTGGAGGCCAACCTCAGCAACTTAGTGAGGCCCTAAGCAACTCAATGAGACCCTGTTTCGAAATAAAATAAAAAATGGCTGGGGATGAGACTCAGGGGTGAAGCACGTCTGCTCAGTCCTCAGTATCAAAAAAAAGGATTAAATTAAATAATCACTCTCACAGTGCCTAACACATGGTAGTTATTTAGCAAGTGCTATTTTTCTTCTGTATTTAAAAGGATTTAATGAGCAAAAAGGTGATCCTCTCAGTCCAGCTCTGCTGTTGATTAGTTTTTTTGATGTGGAAGAAATTTAGATAATAGTTCTGGAGTCTCAGTTTCTACATGCTGTTAAACTAGGTTAAGAGTATTGGCTGTATCAAATGATAGGCAGCCCCAATAATGGGGACCAGCCTCAGAGTCAGCCAAGCCTAGCCTCTGTTAACTGGAATGTGCTATTTAGAAAACAATATTTACAATTTTCTACTCTGCCATCTTCCATACAGCATGTCTTAGAGATCTTAAGTTAGTAGGTTAAATAATTCAGTGAGAAATCCATCTAACTTAAATTGTGAGTTTCAGACACAAATCAAGATTGTAGAATATATTTATGTATTAATGCATTAATCATTAATGAATTAAGTAATGCATTATTAAATATTAAGTAATGCATTTATTATTCAATGCCATAAATTAATGCATTATCCTTCTAAAGCACTAATAAGTGGTTTTCTTTTTTTAATTTTTATTTTTGACATTCTAAAATATACTTGGCTTAGTGCCGTGGTGCGTGCCTCTAATTCCAGCAGTTCGGGAGGCTGATCCTGGAGGATTGTGAGTCAAAGCCAGCCTCAGCAACAGCGAGGCCCTAAGCAGCTCAGTGAGACTCTGTCTCTAAATAAAACCAAAATAGGGCTGGGGATGAGGTTCTGAGGTTGAGTGCCCCTGAGTACAATCCCCAGTACCAAAATCAAAACAAACAAACAAAAAATTTGCATTATTTTTCTAAAGCCCAAATTGGGTGTTTTTTTCTCTTTCTCTCTTTGTTTTTAATATTTTTTTTTGCAGACCTGAAAATGGAACTCAGTGCCCCTGCCACTGAGCTACAGCCCCAGAAGTTTTCTCCTTACCCTTGACAATTTTTTTAAAATGTTTTTCCATATTAAGAATTCAAGATCATTTTTTAAAAAAAGAATTTAGGATGACTGGTCTGAAGTTTAGTAAAGCACTCGCCTACCGTCCGAAAGGCCCTAGGTTCAATCCCTAAAGCCACAAAAAAGATGAAAGGTACTTTCACTAGAAAGCCTCTGAGTTCTCATGCGCTTTGACGTGTGACAGTTGGACACTCCTCACCAAGGTTCCCATGGGCAGTGTCAGTATTTGTCATCTGTGTTCCTGCCACACTCTGCTCAAGATTTTCTTAGGACCCTAGTGTTTGGCATGATTGTCACCATCGGCCAGTCCATTATGGATGTGATGACAGGCATGGACAGGGACCCCTCAAAGATGGGTTCTGGGATCTGCCTTCTGATCACCACTCAGGTGAACCCCCACTCTCACCCCGCTTTCTGAGTGACCCTGTTGTCCCTCTTCCTCCTCAGCAGTACTCAGCCAGAGCTGGGGCCAGGCCAGGCTCAGGGCTGGGCTCAAGGCTAAACACTGGCCTGAGCAGGGTAAGGCCCTGGGTTGGAGGCTGGTCACCGCCCAAAAAGAAATCAATCAAATAAAGACACTGCACCCATCTACAACGAGAAATATTGAAATCAATGAAGGCATGCTCTCCACCTGCAAACCCAAAAACAATTAAGAAACAAAAAAAAATATTGGGGCTGGGGCTCAGTGGTAGAGGCTCACCTGGCACATGCGAGGCCTTGGGCTCCATCCTCAGCACCCCATAAAAATAAAATAAAGATGTTGTGTCCACCTCCAACTAAAAAAAATAGATTTAAAAAAATAATAGAGAATCAAAAGACCCTGGATTTGGCTTCTGAATTCCCATGAGACAGATTGAGATGGGTCTCTTATTTGGCCCTCACAGCAGAGAGCCCTGTCATTGAAGATGGAAGGAACCAGGGCACTGGGGCCAATAATGCAGAGTCCACTTTTATTAATTAATTTATTTTAATTCTGCAGTTCTTTATGGCAGGCTTGATCATCCTCCTTTTGGATGAGCTTCATTATAAAGGGCACGGCCTGGGCTCTGGCTTTTCCCTCTCCATCTCAAGCAACATCTGTGAAACCATCCTGGGGAAGGCCTTCAACTCCACCACCATCAACACCAACCAAGGTAAGGGCCCTGCCTCCCATTGGGCACATCTGCAAGAAGTTTTCATGTATGCAGAGTATTCCTCTGGGGGAAAATGACTGTTTCAGAATCATTTCTTCTGAATTTTCAGTGTGCAAATGTTTAAAATTATAGCAGAGTGAAGAGGCTCAAGCCTGTCATCCCAGCAGCTCAGGAGGCCGAGGCAGGAGGATCACAAGCTGGAGGCCAGCCTCAGCAACTTAGTGAGGCCCTGTCTCTAAATAAAATATAAACAGAGCTGGGGACAGGGCTCAGGGGTTAAGTGGTCCTGGGTTAAATCCCTAGTACCAAATAATAATAATAATAATAATAATAATAATAATAATAACAACAACAACAACAACAATAACAACAACAACACTTACAATCAAAATGATATCTAAACTTTCATGTCTTATAAGAATATTTCAAGGATAGTTAACATGCCACAGAGTAATCCTGCCTCAAATTTCTTAGCAGGAACCTGCACTGCAAGGATAAAGAAGTGTTGATTTTAGCCAATTGTCTTCTGGTGGACATTTCAGTTCTTTCTCAGTCACAGTTAGCATCGAAGTGAATATCCTTGGGCAATCATCTACACATATTTTAGCAGTTGTTCTTAGCGAATAAGATTCTAAAAATGAAATTTCTACACCAAACCACTTGTTCAGGCAAGGAGCAGTTAGTTCGATGATTACAAGTTCAAGGACAGCCTTGGCAAATAAGTGAGACCCTGTCTCAAAACAGTCATGGGTAGAATGACTGTTCCTGGGTTCAACCTGCAGTATTGCCAATTTGGGGAGGAAGGCACTGGGGATTGAACTCAGGGACAGTTAACCCCTGAGCCCCGTCCCCAACCCTCTTTTGTATTTTATTCAGAGACAGGGTCTCGCTGAGTTGCTTAGAGCCCCAATTTGGCTGAGGTTAGCCTCCAATTTGCAATACTCCTGCCTTAGCCTCCAGAGCCACTGGGATTACAGGCATGCACCATGACACCTGGCTTACAAATCTTAATAAAATAAAAATTGAAAAACATGTGAGACTTCTTAGGAGAGGGAAATTGACTTTTTTTTCTTTTCTTTTTCTTTTGGCCTCTGATCCCTGAATCTGTTTTTTGCTGGGAAGTCTCTCATGGAAAATATTTGTGTGCATTTTCGTGTTTTCTTGGAATTGACTGTGGAGCTGGTTCTTGGCTTCCAGTGCCATGACATCAAATTGAGGAAACTGCAGATGAGTCCCTGCAGGGTGCCTGAGAGATGCCATGGGAAAGACTGGACCTCAGGTAGAAGTGTCGGCGACGCTTACAGAAGAGTAAGCAAAGGTGACACCAGACTCTTCCTAGAATTTCAGAAAATCTAAGGTGAATTGAGGATCTGGGGGTGCAAAGCAGCTGGGCCCCAGCTGTGGATGTGGGGGTGAAATCTGGGTAGGAGTTAAGGAGTCTGCCAAGACCTCCTGGCTTTGGGGGGGGCTGCCTTCAAAAAGAGTGGGAGCAGTGGTGGCCACAGGGGACCAGTCAGCAAAGGCTTGGGCCATGGCAGCCAGCCAGAGGATCACTTTGCTCTGGAGCAGGATGGTGAGTGAGGGGACAGTTTTGGAAGGAATGATTTGCTGTCCCTGGGAGACAGGCTGAGAAAATGGCTGGCAAGGTGGCACAGCCATCCAGCCTGAGCCAGCCAGTGTGACATCAGAGTGAGGGCCTTAGGACTTAGCGAGAGATGAAGGCCACAGACAACTGAGATGTGGAGGTGGCTGCCCTTGGCCACCTCTGGGACCTGGCTGGGGCAGAGGGGCTACCTGGGGGGCCATGAGTAGTGCTGGAAGGAGGCAAGATGGCGGAGTCACAGGGACACCC
>CAYPJH010000140.1:0-3898 GCA_964411035.1 uncultured Methanobrevibacter sp.
CTGATGATCCTTCTATTTTTTCATCCCAAAATGAACAGGATAGTCGTCATTATGGTCAGTTAGCTAATTTGCCTGTTCTTGAACCATCTAGTTGTCAGGAAATTAAAGACATGGTTAAATATGGTTTTGAATTATCTGAAGAGGTTAAACTGCCTGTTATTGTAAGAACTACAACTCGTGTCTCTCATATGAGAGGTATTGTTGAATTTGGAGATATAAAAGATAATCAAAGTGATGATGAGTCTCATTGGAAGAAAGGAACATTTATTAAAGATCCTTCACAATTCGTACCTGTTCCTGCTTATGCTCAAAGAATGCATATTGATTTAATTGAGAAAATGGATGAAGTTAAAAAAATATCAAATAAGTCAGATTTAAACATTCAAACTAACTGCACAGGCTCTAAATGGGGAGTTATTACTTCAAGCAGTGCTTTTAATTATGTTCATGATGTAATAACTGTAAATAATTTAGATATGAGCATATTTAAAATAGGATTATCAAATCCATTTCCAGATATAAAATTAATCGATTTTCTTAAAGATTTAGATGAAGTTTTTGTTGTTGAAGAAGTAGATCCAATAATCGAAAAAGAAGTTTTGGTTGTTATCGCTCAGAATAATTTAAATATTAAAGTTCATGGAAAATTAGATGGAACATTTCCTAAATACCATGAATTTAATCCTAACATTGTTAAAGACGGATTTAATAAGTTTTTACAATTCTATGAAAAACAAGAACCTGCATTATCAGATTCATTAATTAATTTAATTTCAGAAATCCCAAATAGGGCACCTGTTTTATGTTCTGGCTGTCCTCATAGGGCAATGTATTATGCAGTTAATATAGCTGCAGATGAACTTAAAATACCAAAAGAAGATATGATTTTTGCTTCAGATATCGGCTGTTATACTTTAGGAATTAATCCTCCTTATAATGCTGCAGATTATTTGTTATCAATGGGTTCTAGTGTAGGTGACGGCTGTGGATTTTCAATAGCTACTAATCAGCATGTTGTAAGTTTTATTGGTGATTCTACATTTTTCCATAGTGGTGTTTCACCTTTAATAAATGCAGTTCATAATAAACAAAATTTTGTTTTAACTGTTCTTGATAATAGAATAACTGCAATGACAGGAGGTCAGCCAAATCCGGGTATTCCTATAGATGGAATGGGTGATGAAGCTCCTGAAATTTCTATCCGTAAATTAGCTAATGCTACTGGAGTTAAATTTGTTCGTGTTGTAAATCCTCTTAATTTAGAACAGGTGGTTAATACATATAAGGATGCATTTAATCATGATGGTGTGGCTGTAATTATAGCTAAGTCTCCATGTACATTAATTAAAGGTTTCCCTAAAAGACCTGTTGTTGATTTTGATGAAAGTAAGTGTAATCAATGTAAAAAATGTTCAAATGAATTGGCCTGTCCTGCAATTTCATTTAAGGATAATAAGATTGTTGTTGATAAAACAATGTGTAATGGATGTAATATTTGTGTTCAGGTTTGTAGATATGGTGCATTAACTGCAGGAAGGTGATAAAATGGTGAAAGATAGTTATAGTATGTATATTTGTGGTGTTGGAGGTCAGGGAATCATAAAAACCTCTGTAATTATTGGTGAAGCTGCAATGAATGAAGGATATAATGTTGTTATGAGTGAAATTCACGGTATGTCTCAAAGAGAAGGATCTGTATCTACAGAACTTAAAATAGGAGATTATACTAGTTCAATTCTTCCAGAACATAGTGCAGATATGATACTTTCATTCGAACCTATTGAAACAATAAGAGGTTTAAATAAAGCAAATGAGGATACTAAAATAGTTTTCAATACATCTCCTTTAATTCCAAGTTCAGGAGATAAACCATATCCAAATACTGATAATTTAATTTCTATTTTAAAAGAAAATTATAAATTTGTACTTCCAATTGATGGTAATAAACTAGCTATGGATGCAGGTAATATTGTTTCTTTAAATATGGTGCTTTTAGGAGCAGTAACTGCAGATGATAAATTCCCAATATCTAAGGAATCTGTAATTGAATCTATGAAAAATAATTTAAATCCTAAATTCCATGATCTTAATTTAAAAGCTATTGAAAATGGTTATAATTGGATTAAAGGTTAATAATTTAAATGACAAATGTTTAATTAAATAATAAAGGGGTTTTTAATATGAGTTATAAGATTGATAATGCTATTGTTAAAAAAGATAGGATGGGCAATGTTTCTTTAATTGATCCAAATGGTGTTTTCGACAATGAGGAAGCCTTTGTTGCCATTAAAAGTGATGATTTAATTACTGTTCAGTTATTAATCAACAGTATTTTATCAAATGACTTTAAAAAATGGAGAGAGATTACTTCCTTTTCACAAAGAGACACTGTAAAAAGTTTATTTGTACGTTTAGGTTATACTAAAGAAGATATTGCCGAAATGTTAAATGAACTTTAAATAGGATTTAAATGATTCACTGTAAGCTATCTAAAAATATAGGTCTTTTAAAGTTTAAAATTTTAATAGAAGTTAATTTTAATAGTTTTGGTGATGTTGAATCTTATGAATTTTTTGATGGGTGTTCTTATTATGATAATCCATCAGATATTCGTTTTTCAAAAGTTTTCTGTGATGATTCAATACAGGACGAATGGGATTATTTTTTAAACGATGTATTGCAGCTGTTTGATAGTGGGATTTTATTTAAAAAAATAAAAAAATTAAATGAAGAATATAATTCATATTATTTTAGTGAGGAAGAAATAGAAATCATCCTCTCTGAAATAGATTAAATTATAATTGTTCTATATCTTCTTTTTCTAAGATATTGGCATCATTGTCTTTTAATAATGAAATAGCTTCATTTACATCTTCTAATTTCATTACAACAATAGCTTCATCTAATTTATTGCTTGAAAATGCATAAATGTATTCTAGATTAATATTTTTCTCATCTAATATTTCTAAAATGGAATTTAAACCATTTGGTTCATCTGGAACTGTTACGACTACTACTTCATCTTCACGAACAGCAAAATTATTTTCTCCCAAACATTTAATAGCTTTATCATTGTCAGATACAATTAATCTTAAAATACCATATTTGGTTGTATCTGCTATTGAAAGGGCTAAAATATTAATATCGTTTTCTGCAAGTGTTTTGATAATTGGTCTAATTTTTCCTTCTTTATTTTCTACAAATATTGAAATTTGTTTCATTGTATCACCTATTCAAAATTTCTCTCATCGATTACACGAACAGCTTTTCCCTCACTTCTAGGCAATGATTCAGGTTCACATATTGTTACATCTACTTTAATACCAATTTCTGATCGAATAGCAGCCATAATATTTTTTTCTATTTTTTCCATTTCTTTCATTTCATCAGAGAATAATTCAGGTGTTGCTTCAACTTTTACTTCAATTTCATCAAGAATATCTGGTCTTGTAACAACTATCTGATAATTTGGACTTATTCCATCAACACTAAGTAATGCTTTTTCAATTTGTGATGGGAAAACCATTACTCCTTTGATTTTCATCATATCATCACTTCTTCCAGTGATTCTAGTCATTCTTTTAGTTGTTCTTCCACATTCACAGTCTCCAGACATTAATGAAGTTAAATCTTTAGTTCTAAACCTAATAACTGGTGTTCCTTCACGGGTAAGGGTTGTTAACACTAATTCTCCGTCTTTATCATCCCCTAACACTTCTCCAGTTTCAGGGTCAATAATTTCAGGATAAAAGTGGTCATCAGATATATGGATTCCATTTTGTTCCAAACACTCTTGAGCAACTCCAGGACCCATAACTTCAGTTAAACCATAGATATTTAAAGCTTTTAGGCCTAATGTTTCTTCAATTTTATCTCTCATTTCTTCAGTCCACATTTC
>CAYPJH010000141.1:0-3308 GCA_964411035.1 uncultured Methanobrevibacter sp.
CACTGATCTCCAACCCCAGCCCTGGGAAATTTTAAATAATGTGTGGCCAGTGAATTTCTTCTTGCCATCAGCCTGAGAGGAAAGTCTACAAAGACCAATTTCATTGACCTGCAACAGGACATATTTCAAATATCCAGCACTTTTTGGCCCAGGAGTCCTTCTGGGTTCTAAGAAGTGTGCCTCAGTGAATCACATTACTGGCCAAAAAAAAGGGTAATTTCTTCAATCCCCATTCCAGCAAAAGCAATAGGAAAGTTCAGAAACTTATCTGAAGAAAATACTTTTAAATGGAAGAAAGCAGAAACATCTTCAGAAATGATTGAGACCTATGGTGTTAGACTATGATGACAACATTTTGAAAATTAGAAGGCAGAATTTTTTGGAAGAAAATGTTATTCATGATAAGCTTAAGCTAGAGGGGGGGAAAGTACCTTTAAAACTTATTTTTCATAAAATTTTATGTCAAAAGATATGAATGACTTTTTTTTCCAAGGCACTTGAACTTCTTTTCTGGTGTGAACTCTAATCTACAGACAGGGAATTTCTCAGACTCTTCCAGTTCTGGTATTCTGCTTTATTTGGGTAGCCCTACACATTTCAAAATGTGAAAAAATAAGAATCTTTAACTTACAACATGTACATTCAAGACCATATTCATGTATGTATAATATTTATTCATCCTATTCGATGTCAAATATTTCTAGAGGCTGTTCACAGTTCTTGGATATGTCCGCAAGTACCTCTAGAATATGCTGCATTGAAAGAACACAGCATTGCATGTATGATATTCCTTCTCTAATGGCCTAATCTGATTCCACTCATGAGGGAATATCATGTGATTCTGAACTAAAGGAAAATCTACAGAGGTACTGAAGTACACCATTAAAAACTTATGTGCCACAAAGAGCCCAGAAAGACTAAAGAAATATCGCAGATTAAAGGAGGCAAAAGAAACAGGACGAATAAAGGATTCTGAAATTTTCCAAGACTGAATTTTATTTTGGTTATAAATAACATTGCTTAAATAATTGGCAAATTCTGAATCATATTTGTAGATTAGATATTTATAATGAACCATTTTTAAAATTTTGGTCTTTACACTGCATGTAAGATAACTCCTTGCTTTTAGGAATACAAATATTCAGCAATGAAAAACAACATGCCTGCAACTTATAAATGGTTCAGAAAAAAGAAACTTTGTTATATACCTATAATTATATTTACTAGAATGAGAGAAAGAAAAGAGATAAAGAAGAGAAAGAGAAGAGATAAAGAAGAGAAAGAGAAGATAAACATTTTATTAAAGTTGATAAAATGTTAACATTTAGGTTAACATTTCTCTGTACTTCAATATATTAAACTTTTATTAATCTAAAATTGTGAAAACACAATATTTCTGAAAGAAATATTTTTATAATAATATTAACAAACAACAGTATACTCAATTAAATAAACCATGGATCTGTATAGGTACAAGTAAATGAATAAATTGAAAGTTGGATGAATAATATTTATATAGTCTCCAAGTACTTCCCCACAAAACTAAATAATTAAAGGGAAAATATGATATAACATAAGATATATCTAGGAGATAAGACCTTTAGTAATTAATGTTATTATCAGCAATGATGGAGAAATTAAAATATAGGTCTTCATCTTGGGATTTAAAGAGAATAATCACAGAATAACTTTTGTGATACTCTTGCCCAAAATATGTAACCTTGTCTCAATCATAAAGAAAAATCCATCTTAGGCACATTCTACAAGTATTATTCTTGAAAAGGTTCAAGGCCATGAAAGTCAAGGAAAGATTAAGGAATGTTTGAATCTAAAGGTGTCTACAAAATACAATATTAAGTTCATTTCATGGATCTGAATGGAATTATTTTGTTATAAAGGACAACGTGAGCCAAGTTGCAAAACATGAAAAAAATAGATTTCAGTTGTAGAAGGCATTTGATAGAATGTATTAGTATTGACTCTTTCATTATGAAGGCTGCATTGCAGTTATGCAGCATGTTCTGACTTTTAGGTAATATTAAAGAAATCATGAATGATGGCATATGACAGCCATTTACTCTAAAATTATTCCGTGGGAAAAATGTACTTTATGCTAGAAGTTGTAGCTAGACTATTATTTTTCAAGAAAGAATAAACAAAGAAAAAAGGCAAAATGTCTTAAGCAAATGTATTTCTCATCATGAAACAATTATAAGTTAGTGCTTTATACTAAGATCATAAAAATTTATATAAGTTTTTTTTCTTGTTTGTAAGGAATATAAGTTTGATGGCACTATAATTGCAATACATTAAAACATGTGATGTTTAGTTCTACCAAGGTAGTAATATTGACCACATTGGGTAATGTTTAAATGCAACAATTTACATAGTTTGGATACATAGAACTCAATAAAAACTGGTATGCACTTGCACTTCAAATTTTGTTATAGATGCAAAGAAATAGTCTCATATTTTGAGAATTTTACACATGAATAATACAAACATATTTTCTTCAATAAAGTTTTTAAAATAATATGGCGATAGTTTGAAATATGCAATACTATCTTTCATATCTATTTTTCTTTAAAAATATCGTTGGTATCCTTTTGATGCTTCCACAAATAGATCTTGTCTTGGCTTTTTAGTAAATCTTATGGAAGAAACTCCCATTAGTCTAGATTCAAATTCTGTAGCAAATGGAGAGAAAAATAATTATATTTTTTATCTCAAAGGTTTCATAAGCATCAATCAGTAAACAAAAAGTTGAAAAATTATCATTTTTCATAAAATGAATTTTTTTTTACATTTGTACGACCACAATACAAAGTTACTATGAAACAGTTTTCCCATAGTTTTGTACAGAATTGTCATCGTGAATGAGTATCAGGGTTTCAGATTTTCCATCCCTCTTCATGAATATAACAATCATGTACTAAGGTACTATGGCAAGCACTGGGATGACAAGATGGAGATGATAAAGGCCACTCCTCAACAATCATAATTTCCATACAGATTAATGGGCACTATGACATGTATAGAACAAGGTACTACTGAACACAGAGAAGGGATTTCTGTTCCAATTTTGTGGCAGTGTTGGAAGTCCTTCCATGAAGGTGCTACATGAGTTGATACCTGAAGTATACAGGGAAATTATGACGGAGAGGGAAAGGATGCATAGAGACAATGAGATATGAGAAAAAAACATTTGTGGAACTGTAAGTGGTCCTGTGTGACTAGAAGCTAGAGCAAAGTGACAGTAGTGTGAGTGGGAAGAGATAAGGTTGAACACCTTGACAAGAAACTCTTTG
>CAYPJH010000142.1:0-3222 GCA_964411035.1 uncultured Methanobrevibacter sp.
GGTGGAGGAGGAGTAGTCACTGTTGACGCAATGGAAAAAGCAGGATTAGAACTCGTCCAATTTGATGATGAAACAAAAGCAAAATTAAAAGAATGCATTCCTGATGAAGGAAGTGTAAATAACCCAATTGATGTATTAGGAGATGCACCAGTAACAAGATATAAAGAATCATTAGATATCGTTTTAGACAATCCTAATGTAGACAGCCTAATTATTATGGTATGTCCAACAGCATCAGCAGACCCTGATGGTATTTCCGAAGTTATTCTTGAAGCTGAAAAGAAATTCGAAAAACCGATTCTTGTTGTGAATATGGGTGGTCCATCCTTTGAAAATGCAAACAAATTACTTAGAGAAAACAATGTGCCAACCTATGTATTCCCTGAAACTGCAGTAAAAGCACTTGAAGCAATGACAAGATATGCAAAACTTGAAAGTAGAGAACATACAGACTGCATATCCGATATTAAAGGAACTAACCCTGATGCAGTATCTGAAATATTTGAAAAAGTGAAAGCTGACGGACGTGACACATTACTTGGAAGTGAAGCATACGCAGTAGCTGATGCATATGGAATCTCTGCAGCACCAATAAAACTTGCAAAATCTGCACAAGAAGCAGGTAACCTTGCAGAAGAAATGGAATTCCCAGTAGTTCTTAAAATAGCTTCAGATAAAATACTTCACAAATCAGATATTGGTGGAGTAAAAGTCGGTATTGAAAACAAAGCAGAAGCAGAAGAGGCTTACGATGAAATTATTGCTAATGCTAAAAAAGCACATCCAGACATTGTCCCTGATGGAGTAGAAGTTCAAAAAATGATGCCAACAGGTCAGGAAGTTCTTGTAGGTATGATTAAAGACAAACAATTTGGTCCAATGATTGCTTTCGGTATGGGAGGAATCTATGTAAACCTTATTGAAGATGTTGCATTTAACTTAGCTAAAGGCCTTACATGTCAAGAAATCGATGAACAAATCGATAAAACAAAAGTTTCAACTTTACTTAAAGGATATAGAGGAGAAGCTCCATGTGATATTGATGAAGTAAAAGAAGCTATTAAAAGAATAGCTAAATTAACTTTAGACTTCCCTGAAATATCCGAATTAGACATTAATCCAATCTTTGTTTATGAAGATGGATCCAGTGCACTTGATGTAAAAATTAAACTTGACTAAAAATTTCTCATAACTTTGAGAAATTTACTTTTTTTATTTTCTATATGTAGATTGTCGAACTTATTTTTCACAATTGAAAAAACTATTTCTAATTTGCTTACAATATACATTAATAAAATATATTAGTAAGCTAATTTATTTAAAATAATAATACAAATATTTAATTATTCAATATGAAAAAATTATTCAAAAAAGAAATGTTAATAATAATTATAAAAATGAGGTGATAACATGAACGGTAACCTAGATTTAGAATTATATACAATTGCAATGACCCGACTTAACAACGGCTTTGCAAAAGTAGGAAACCTAATTCAAGACAATGCAAGTACCTTAAATGCTGAAAACAATGACGAAAATAAAAAAGAAAAACTAGATAAAATGGCAGTGACAGTTAAAAGAGCACTACCTGATTTTAAAACATCACTAAAAGAATTTAAAGACCTTAAAGAAGATATAAATTCTGATTTAAACCAAAGCGAAATAAATTTAGATGACTACGAACCATTCTTTAAACATGTTCAGGAAACATTTCCAAAATCCTGCAAAGATCTGGAAGCAAGCATAAACGGGATTCAAAAAGCCCTTCAAACCACAACAGAATCTCTCAGCCAGATAATATCCGATTTACTGGAGACAATAAATAACATTCTGGAAATATTCAACGACATCTACTCAATATCATCTAACAGCCTTGAAAAAATTCAAACAGGGGAAATGAGATGAATCTTGAAAACATTGGAATTAAGCCAAACCTGAAATATGAATGCATATACACCACAATATCAGAAGATGGCATAAAAGACATAGCCCCTATTGGATTTACCTATTTAGGAAACAGTAAAGTTACATGCACCATTTTTGAAGGATCAACAACACTTAAAAATATTCAGGAAACAAAGCAATATGTTGTAAATATAACCGAAAATCCCCTAACATTCGTAAATGCAACACTAAATAACATGCCTCAAGATTGCTACAGTGAAGATGAAAACATAGCTATCCTAAAAGATGCAGAAGCCTATTTAATTATTGATGTCTGTGATATCAAAGAAAAAAATCCAAGCCAATACCCTATTAAAAACAGCAAAACAATATTTGAAGTTACAGGTAACATTAAAGAACTTGTAGTAAATGATGAAAATGTTAAAGCATTTAATCGTGGAATGGGCTGTCTTATCGACTCACTTGTAAATTATACCAGATATGATATTGTTGATGATGAAACTAAAGAATTTTTTGATAAAAGACTTGAAGAAAATCAAAGAATAATAAACAAGGTAGCTGACAATAGAACTATTGAAGCAATAGAACTAATTAAAAAAAATCAAGTAAAATAAAAAAAAAGCGGAAGTATATGATTAATACTTCCTAACTACCTTCCCAAAAAATTTGTTCTTGGGTTAAAGGTTGTTTTAAAATACCTAAATCTACTTCTATATCCATAAAGTCCATAACTTTCTGTTTATATGTATCATTTAATCCAGAGATAAAATTAATACCTGCAAGAGCTTTTTGCTCTACAGAAACATCAGAAACAATTTCTTTTGGTAATTCAGAAGCAGCCTTATTAGTATCTGCTTTAATATACTCAGTAGCTTCTACATGAGCATCCACAATATCCTTTAATTCATCAGGATGATTTTTAATAAAATCATCAGATGCTGCAATTACACAACATGGATGGCCTGGAAGAATTTCAGAAGAATCAACCAATAACTTATTGCCGTTTTCAGTAGCCATTGTTACATAAGGTTCATAATTCAACATACCATCAATTTTTTTAGAATTTAAAGCATCATTCATTGGTGCAACTTTCATTGCAGAGATTTTAACATCATCTGTAGTTAATCCATTATTTTCCAAATAATATTGAAGTAACATGTACTGAATTGAAGCTTCACCAGGTGTTGCAATAGCTTTGCCTTTTAAATCAGAAGCCTGAGAAATACCTGATTCATTGGAAACTACAATTCCACTACCTTCAATCTGTACACCGGATACAACTTTAACAGGTACGCCTTTTTCAATAGAGGATAATAC
>CAYPJH010000143.1:0-1976 GCA_964411035.1 uncultured Methanobrevibacter sp.
TATTAAATTTTTAACCAACAATAAGTTTAATATTTTTAATATAAATTCAATTAATAGGGATAAAAACATGAATGTATTATTTGCATCAGATGATAATTATGCCACATTACTTGGAGTTTCATTATATTCATTTTTAGAAAACAACTGCAGAGAATTTGATAAAATTGAAATATATGTTTTAGATGGAGGAATTTCAGATAAAAATAAGGAAAAGCTTCAAGAAATCTGTGATGAATTTAATGTAGGGGAAATGAGCTTTGTTAAATATGATGATATTGATAAAGTTTTAGGAATTGACATTAAAGCTACAAGACCACTAAGCACTTATGCACGTTTATTTGCCGCTTCATTATTGGATGATTCTATTGATAAGATATTGTATGTAGATGTGGACGGTGTAGTTACAGGGTCCTTTAAAGAACTGTGGGAAACAGATATTGAGGATTATGACTGTGCAGGAGTATTAGATGCCGGTCCGAAATTCAATAATATATTTTTAGGAATTCCAGAAAATGATGAGCACTATAATGCAGGTGTTTTATTAATCAATCTTAAAAAATGGCGTGACGAGAAAATTGAAGAAAAATTTTTAGACTTGATAATCGAAAATGACGGCGAAGTTCATCATAATGATCAGGGAATAATCAATGTAATATCCAAAGGAAAAATCCTGAAGGTACATCCAAAATATAATGTCGTTTCCCCATTTTTTGAAGTAAGTTACTGGGATGTGCTTAAATGGAATGGAATTGATGATTATTATAGTGAAGAAACACTTGATGAAGCTGTTAAAAATCCTGTTTTTATTCATTTAGTACAATTTGTAAATGGAAGACCATGGTTTACAAATGCTCAAAAACATCCTTTAAGAAAAATATTTGATGAATATGTTAAAAAAACTCCTTTTGAAGATGAGGAAGTGTATATTGAGGATAATAGACATCTTAAAGGAAAATTTTTCTCATTTGCATATAAATATCTTCCCTACTCTCTTGTCTGCGATATGTTTAAGATATACCGTTATTTTTTAATTAAACTTAACTAGGAGGCTTGTCCATTAATCAAAATACAAAACGGATATGTATGGTCCACACTTCTTATTCATTTTTTCTATATTTGCTTAAATTCGGATATGATGAAGAAGATTTATTCATCTTTACTCATTTATTTCCAAAAAATATTTCAAAAAATGTAAAGCATATTCAAATGCCTAAAGTAATGTTTATGGATGGAGCGAAAATGGCTCCAATCAATTCCTTAAAGGGAATATCTGAAAATATTATGGGTTATTTAAGATATTTTTATGGTTATATCAAGCTTAGATTGATATTATTTTTTAAAAAGAAAATGAACAACTATAATTATGAAGTTTATGGTCATGCTCAAACCCCATTTTCATTTATATTTTATGAAAATGAGAATTCATATATTATTGAAGATGGAATGTTAAATTATATTCCTGATATTAGGGAAACCCATAAGATTAATCCAATTATAGATAAACTTCTACATTTTCTGGGAATTTATTTTTTAAATCAGAAAGAAGCATTAGGATCTCATAAAAACATTAAAAAAGTTTATTTAACTCAAAAAAACAATCATCCCTTAATAAAGGACAAGGTTGAAACTTTAGACATAAATAAACTATGGAAATCAAAGACAACAAAGGAAAAAGAGAATATTCTAAATATCTTCAACATTAATCTTAACAATTTGAAAAATATTGATGAAAACAGCTTTCTTTTATTAACACAGCCTTTAAGTGAAGATAGACTTATGGACTATGATGATGAAATAGAAATCTATAAAAATATAATTGATAAATTTTCATCCAAAAAAATTATTATAAAACCCCATCCAAGAGATGAAAAAGATTATGCGAATCTATTTCCAGAGATTGAAATTATAGATAAAGACTTCCCTATTGAATTAATAGACTTGCTTGGAATTAAACCTAAAACTGTTGGATCTGTAGT
>CAYPJH010000144.1:0-4538 GCA_964411035.1 uncultured Methanobrevibacter sp.
GCTATTGTTGGTGAAGTTGTAGAAGGAGAATATGTTATTGTTGAAACTCCAATTGGTGGAGAAAGAATTCTTGAAGCTCCGATTGCAGATCCGGTTCCAAGAGTATGCTGATGGTGATTTTATGGCAACAATTCTTACAAGAAGGATAATAGCATATATCATGGACTTCTTTGTAGTGTCTTCTATTATGTGGATTGTTTCATGGATTATATCATTTTTATTTAATCCATATATGGCATATGAAATCTACAGCTATTTTATTTATATTGTTCCAATATTTGCAGTATGCTATTTTGTAGTTTGTGAAAAAATCAAAGGATCCAGTGTAGGCAAAGCTTTAATGTATATAGAAGTTCTTGATGAGAGAGGATATTCCCTTACATGGAAGCAGGCTATTATTCGTAATTTAACTAAAGCATTCTGGTTTCCAATAATCTTTGACTGGGCTATTGGTTCAATAATAGGTGGGGGAGACAGGCTATTTGACAGGTTTAGCCATACAAAAGTAGTTAATGTTCCAAAACAGGTTTATTAGGTGGGGATTATGATTTCTCGTATTCAGGTTTTATGGTATTTAGATAAGGAATACTTTGAAAATTATTGTCTTGATTTTAAAATTTATGAAAATCATAAAATTGAAGGTTATGAGGTTTGTGACGTTGATGAAGATTTAATATATGATTTATGTGATAAAAATCCAGATAAATTTGAAGTATTAGGCTATTTTAATAATAAAAAGGAAATTGAGAATTATCTAAAAAATAATGGATATGAGAATGCCGATAGGATAGAATTTGATGGTGAGGATTATTATATTATTGTTAGGGATGGTGAGAATAGTATAATTCAATCATGGTACAAACCATTGAAGGATGACTATAAAAATGATGGTTTTTGGGTTTTATCAGTTACAGGCTATGATCCTTTTGATATAAATTGTACTGGCAAGGCCTTATCCTATGTTCTTGGAGATATTTTAAATATTAATGAATCTTCTTTAGATGATTTGATTCCAAACAAGGGATATATTGATGTTGAAGAGTGGAATGCTATTTTAGATAAAATATATAAAAAATATAAGATGGATTTAGGGCTTAAAAGAACTGTTTAAGGAATAATGCTGACAATATCTGGAAAATCTGCAGCTGTTGCATTTATTTTTATTTTTAGTTGGTATAAATGGTCTTGTCCCGTTAAACAAACCATCCATTCTATCTAAAACATATTTTATGGAATTTTCCACATCTTCACTAAATTCTTCACTCCAGAAAATGTTGTCTGTTCCTCTTTGGCGCAATGCCCCTATTATTTTTCTTTCATCGTCACTTATTAATTCTTTAAAAGCTAAGCAATAGGCTCTTACCTGATTTATTGTTGAGCTGTATGGTCTGGTGCCTGGCTTATCATCTATTATGATGAATTCATCAGGTGTCATTTGTATTTCGTCTATATATCCTCTGATGCCGTTTTTTACAGATATTACAAAAACTTCTCTAGATAATGTTGTTTTCTTTTTTGAAATTTCTACAACATCGTCAAAGCTTGCAATTTCTGCAGTTTTTTTAAATTCATCTTCCAGCGGATTATGGATGTAGGTTCCTTTACGCATTGCATAGGTTTCATCTACTTGGATGTCTTTAAAGTATTGTAGGTATAGCTGGTATTCGCAGTAGCCCTGCTGGTTTATCCAGCTTATGGGGAAGTTGTTTTTTCCTTCAATTATCTGCACACCCTTAATTTGGGGGTGGTTTTCCATATGATAGTTATTAATATCTTGGCTGATTATCTTATTTTCCATGATTGTTATTTTGTTTTCATATTTTTTAAAAATTTATATTTTATGTGTTCTTGCCAAAATCGAGATTTATTTCTTAAAAATCAGAAATTAAGCTTTAATTTTTAGGCAATATTTTTGCCAAATTATTGTTTTAAAAAAGAGGGGATTTATATCTAAGGGAATTTCATGTATCAAATCAGCAGATAAAGCAGAATATCTAGCTTAGATAAAATTTCTATTGGCGCTTGCGTAAGCTTTATCTTTTTTCTTTTTTATTTTTGCATGTTTTTCGTTTTTTAATTTTTTGGTCATTGGTATTACTGTTAAAATGCTGATTGTATTGTTTTTACAGCCTAAAACAAGTTTAATCTCTTTATACTTTTTTGTAGGGGGTGCTGGGTAATATACGGCATATGTATTGTCTGATTCATATTCATATCTTATGAAATCTTCTTCCATTACTATTTTTTTAATGTAGTCCAGGCTTATATTATTGTCCGATAAGCGTTGATTAAAATGGCTTAATTCAAAACACCAGTTTATATTATCAACATTGCCTACAATGAATTCATCGAATATGTTCATGAATATTGTTTTATACTTAAGTTTAGATAAAATTTATTAATAAGTTATAAACAATATATGATTGATGAAATCTCAAAGAAAAAATATTTTAATAATTTTAATTGTTCTCATAATAGCTATCGGAACAATAGGTTCTGTTTCTGCATACTATTACAAAGGAACCGGTTTTTCACATAATATTCCAGATTCAAAATATTCCGGCCAGTCTAATAGTGATATTTTAAGCAAATATAATGATACTGACTGTGAAGTTGAAGCAACGGGGTTATGTACAAAAGTAGTTGACGGAGATACAATATATGTTGAAGGTGTTGGCAAAGTCCGTTTTGTTGGAGTAAATACTCCTGAAAGAGGTGTAGATGGATATAAGGTATCTAAAAATTTTGTATCAAAATTCTGTAAAAATAAAGAAGTAGGTTTAGATATTGATGATTCTAAACAGAATGATAAATATGATCGTACATTAGCAGTTGTTATTGTTGACGGGAAAAATCTAAATGAAATGCTTTTAAGGGAAGGTCTTGCAGAAATCATGTATATTCCTCCAAGTGAATTCAGCCCATACGAATGGAATACCTAGTTTTTCCCCCATTATTTTTTTTATTTTACATTTAATAACTTTAAAATTGATGTCTGGCATGTCTGGCTAATAGATAATACTTCATAAAGTCACCATGTTCATGATAATTGGATGATGGGATATAAACAGGGTCCTGTGTGTTTAAATCAATTTGCTTTTGATAGTTGTGCTGATTTAAAGCTTCATTTAAAATATCATAAAATTCCTCTGATGTGAAATTGGAGCTATCAGATAAGCTGATTATATTTTTAACATCTTCACTGAATTCATCACTTCTCCAGGAAATCATATAAATTGACTGACCAACTGAAAAGAAAACTTTAGAAACATTTGCCTTTTCTGCATTATTATATCCGTTAAAATAACGCACTGCATGACCATTTATTTCAGAATCTTCACTAGACGAATCTTCTGAATATGCAAATCCATAAACCATTGGCAATGAGTCATCAACTGTTGATATTTCAAAATTACGCCAATTATCAACAGTATAGGCATTATTTTTCAATTCTCCATTGCTGTATTTTGGGGGAATTTTAAATTCATGATTTTCAATTTCAATACTTTTCCAGTTATCAAAATCAATTGCACTTGCTGCTGTTGTTGCCATCAGGCTAAAAATCAGTATAAAAATAATTTTTTTCATAGTTTATTAGTAATATATTAATAATAGTTATTAAAATATGCCATGCTTTTCAGCTAATTTTAATAGAGGAAATAAATATGAATATTTAAAATGATAAACAATCAATCCAATACTTCTGCAAAGAAAATCATTCAAAGAACTATATAACAGCTATATCTGCACATGTTATTTTTTAAGAAAAACAATTATAGAAATACCTAAAAAAGCACAAGGGGATAGGAAAAATAATATTTGGAACAAACAAAACTAAAAGAAATTTTAAAGCTGATTTTCTTGAATAAATGTTATATATTCAACACAATAAAATCATGTTCAAACATTCTATGAAATGATTTGACATAGAAATCGGAAAATCATGCCAGAAAATGGAGTTTCTACTAAAAGAAGCAAAATTGGAAATAATAGAATTTGATGATTATAAAATGCAAACTGCATTAGGCAATGAATTAACACATATAAAAGTAAGAATAATTGGGTGAATAAAAAATGTATGAAAAAGAAGAAATTTGGAGAAACCAAAAAGAGGTAGATTGGAAATATTGCATCGATAATAAAGAAGAAATTATAAAAGAAAATGAACGTAAAAATAAAAAAATAAAAGGAAAAGAAATAATAGACCTAAATGAGGAATATTTTGTGGATCATGCAGAAGAAATTATAAAAGATATTGAAAGTTAAAATAAAAAAATAAAAGGTAAGGAAATAGTAGGCATAAATGCGAAATATTTCATGGATTATGCAGAAGAAATTATAAAAGACACTGAGCATTTTATATCATTAATAGATATTCGTCTTTTGCGGGCGTCTAAAACAATTGATGAAAAATATCCTGGATTAGAAAATTATACTTTAAAATTCGAGGAGACACATAAGGAAATGGATCATTTTTGGGGAATTAATGCTAGAAGACTAACTGATGAAGAATATGGTGCCTTGTGGGAGTGTGTTAA
>CAYPJH010000145.1:0-3316 GCA_964411035.1 uncultured Methanobrevibacter sp.
CTAATTCCTGAATTTGAGATATGTCACCTGCATCAAAAAGACATCCTGGTCTTAAACCATCTCCTAAAGAAAGAGTAATATCATTTTCATATGCTATATCAAGAATATAATCATAATTTTCATATAAGGGATTTTCTTCATCATTATGATAAATCCAGGATGTGAGGAATGTTCCGCCTCTGCTTACAACTCCCATTGTTCGCGGTGATTGTATAAGTTTATTAACAAGTTCTTTGGTTATACCACAATGGAGAGTCATGAAGTCTACTCCTTCTTTTGCCTGATTTTCGATTGATTTGAATATCTCTTCAGGATTCATCTCTATGATTTCTTTACCTTTTTTTAAAGTATTTACACCAGCTTCATAAATAGGTACAGTTCCTATAGGCACATCTACAGCATCCATTATTTTTCTGCGAAAACTTATCAAATCGGATCCTGTACTTAAATCCATAATTGCATCAGCACCATATTCAACAGCAACCTTTGCCTTTTCAATTTCTAAATCAATATCATCAATTTTACTAGAGGATCCTATATTGGCATTTATTTTTGTTGTTAAGTTTTTACCGATTCCACATGCTTTACTGTTTCCATTAACATTTTTTGGAATAACAACTTTGCCATCAGCTATTAAGTTTACAAGTTTATTTATAGAAATATTTTCAATTTTACTAACAGTTTCCATTTCTGGAGTTATATTTCCTTTTTGAGCTTCACTTTTCTGTGTCAAATTCACACCTCGTTTGTTTAAATTAATGGATATGGTATATCTGGGTTTTCTTTATGGGGTTTTTCTCCCCCAATATAATCTAGCCTTATTTCAAGAAACTTTTTACCTTCTTTTGTATTTGAATAAATAGGTATTGATTGACCTACGGTTTTTAAGGATTTTTCTTCCCCAATTTCTCTAATATATTTTGATGCACAAGCAGTTATTACATCGCTGCCTTCAAATAATACCTTAGCATCCTCTTTTGAAAGACCTGTTGTGTGTACTGCAAAAACATAAATATTCACATCACAATACTTAGATTTTAATTTATTGATCTTTTCAATGTCATCGCTATTAGCTATTGTAACGGCAATATTCTTATAATCCTGTTGTATTGCTTTTTTAATTCCTTCAGTTTGATTAATTTCAGCTGTTTTTACATTTAAAACATTATTTTCACCAATAGCTTTTATAATTTCAGGTATTGGTGTAGTTTCCACCAGTCCTGAAACTCGCCCTCCTACGCCTTGAGCTAGCTCTGGTTCTTTAATTAATGTTGTTCCACAACCTTCACACACCATAATAGCACAGTCGATTATATCTTCATTAAAAAGAGTTGTTATTATTTCTGAAATTCCAAAATTGAGATAATCTTTCATTTTTAACTGTCTATTTTTAGTACACATTCCAAAATCTTGGATTCTAAATTCTATATTTTCTCTTATAGTTTTCGGTGTTAGTTTTTTAATATTTCTGTGATGGTCAAAAAGAGGACAGTATTCCACTAAAGGTTCGGTAATATTTGTTATTTTCCCGTTTTCAATGGTAATTTTACTTTTTCCTAATCCATCAATAACATGTTTATCCATGTGAGTATTATTTATTATTTTTATTAAATAAGATTTAGTATAAAATATTTTAAAAAAAGCAGTAAAGAATATTAAAGGTGGAATAATTAACCCCACCATTATTTAATGTTTTTAAGTTTACATGTATTGCACAAGCTCTTTGTCATCATCACCAGGTTTAACTTTTTCAAGAGCCTTTTCAAAGTATTTTTTACTTACTTCTTCTGCATCAATGCTGTCTCTTAAAGTTAGCATGGCTGCTTCACGACATACGGCTTCAATATCAGAACCAACATATCCTTCAGTTTTTTTAGCTAATTTTTCTAAATTAACGTCTTTTCCAAGGGGCATGTCTTTGGTATGTACTTTAAAGATAGCTAATCTTCCTTCTTCATTAGGCACATCTACTTTGATATGTCTATCAAACCTTCCAGGTCTCATAAGTCCTGCATCAAGAATATCTGGCCTGTTGGTTGCAGCAATTACTGCAACATCTTCTAATTCTTCCATACCATCCATTTCGGTTAAAAGTTGGTTTACAACTCTTTTTGTAACTCCACTATCTCCGTCATTTCCTCCACGGCTACTTGCAATGGAATCAATTTCATCAAAGAAGATTACTGTAGGTGCTGCTTGACGTGCTTTTCTAAATACTTCTCTTACCCCTGCTTCTGAATCTCCAACCCATTTTGAAAGTAATTCTGGGCCTTTTACTGAGATGAAGTTGGCTTCACTTTCGTTTGCTACTGCTTTTGCAAGTAATGTTTTACCAGTACCTGGAATACCATAAAGTAAAGTTCCTTTAGGTGGTCTAATTCCGAATTTTTGGAATTTTTCAGGATATCTTAAAGGCCATTCTACTGCTTCTTTCAGTTCCTGTTTTACTTCTTCAAGTCCACCAATGTCATCCCATTTTATATTAGGTATTTGAACAATGACTTCTCTAAGTGCAGATGGTTGGATCTCTTTTAAGGCTTCTTTGAAGTCTCTTGGTTCAACTATGATTTTTTTAAGAACTTCTTCAGAGATTTCCTCATCATTTTTAATGTCTGGAATAATTCTTCTAACTACTCTCATTGCAGCTTCACGACATAATGATTCTAAATCTGCTCCAACAAATCCGTGTGTTACTGCAGCAAATTCTTTTAGGTCAACATCATCTGCAAGTGGCATACTTCTTGTATGAATTTCAAGAATTTCTAGTCTTTCTTCTTGATCAGGCACGCCTATTTCGATTTCTCTGTCAAACCTTCCAGGTCTTCTTAAAGCAGGATCAATTGAATCAGGTCTGTTTGTTGCACCAATGACTATAACTTGCCCTCTTGATTTAAGGCCGTCCATTAATGTAAGAAGTTGAGCAACTGTTCTTCTTTCTGCTTCACCTTGGGTGTCTTCTCTATTTGGTGCTATTGCATCCAATTCATCAATAAATATGATTGATGGGGCATTTGCTTCAGCTTCTTCAAATTTTTCACGTAAGTTTTCTTCGGATCCGCCAACATATTTGCTCATAATTTCAGGTCCGGCAATAGAAATGAAGTGTGCATCACTTTCGTTTGCTACTGCTTTTGCAAGTAATGTTTTACCAGTTCCTGGCGGACCTTGCATTAAAACTCCTTTTGGTGGGGTAATACCTAATTTTTCAAATAATTCTGGTCTTTTAAGAGGAATTTCAATCATTTCTCTGACTTTTTTTACTTCTTCTTTAAGTCCACCAATATCTTCGTATGTTACATCAAGAAGGTTGCTTACG
>CAYPJH010000146.1:0-1734 GCA_964411035.1 uncultured Methanobrevibacter sp.
CTACAACATTTGCGCATTTGGATGCCACGACAGTATTGGAGCGTTCCATCGCAGAGCTTGGAATTTATCCGGCGGTAGATCCGCTTGCTTCTACATCAAGAATCCTTGATCCCAGAGTTGTCGGACAGGAACACTTTGAAGTGGCACGTGGCGTACAGGAAATTTTACAGAAATACAAAGAATTACAGGATATTATTGCAATTCTTGGTATGGATGAATTGTCGGAAGAAGATAAATTAGTTGTTAGCCGTGCAAGAAAGGTACAGAGGTTCTTATCTCAACCATTCTTCGTTGCCGGTCAGTTTACCGGTTTGGAAGGAAAATATGTTCCAATTCAAGAGACTGTTCGTGGCTTTAAAGAAATTTTGGAAGGAAAGCATGATGATGTTCCGGAAGGACATTTCTTAAACGCAGGAACCATTGATGAAGTTCGTGCCCGCATGCAGTAAGGGAGGCGAATATGGCAGATAATTTATTCTTGGTTGAGATTATTACTCCTGATCGAATCTTTTATCATGGAGAAGCATCCATGATAGAATTCAATACCGTCGAAGGAGAGATTGGTGTTTTGAAGGATCATATTCCCATGACAACGGTATTGGCACCGGGTGTTGTAACAATCACGGAAGAAAGAGAAAGAAAAATTGCAGCAGTACATGCCGGGTTTGCTGAGATTTTGGGAGATAAGGTGACTCTTCTTGCAGAAATTGCGGAATGGCCGGACGAGATTGACTTGGAAAGAGCAAAAAAAGCGGAAGAGCGAGCCGAGGAAAGACTGAGTCGAAAAGCGGATGATTTGGATATCAAAAGGGCAGAATTTGCGTTGCAAAAAGCATTGGTTCGACAGTCTGTCCGAAAGTAATAGGAAAGTGGAGCAGGTCATATGACCTGCTCCATTACTGTTATATTTAATATTTGCGAATTTGGTCGTCCTCATCGCTGACGCTTTTATCTATTTTTCGTATTTGTACTTCATAGGAATAATCGGCATTTACTTCCACAATCGCAGTATCGCCAACTTTTTTCCCACGGATGGCTTTTCCAAGCGGGGATTCAATACTCACCATGTCGCGAAGCGAACTGCTGCGGATGGAGGTCACAAGCTTGTATGTTTCCTCACAATCATCTTCGGGAATATAGAGCGTGACAATGGTGTTGATGCCAACCTCATCTTCAGAACTGTGATCCTCTATTATCGTCGCATTCTTCAGCATTTTCTCGAGGTATCGAATGCGGCTCTCATTTTGATTTTTATCTTTTTTTGCAGCATAGTACTCAAAATTTTCGCTGAGATCGCCTTGCGCTCTTGCTTCCTTTACAGCCTCTATCGCTTCTTTTCTAACAACGAGTTTGCGGTGTTCAATTTCCTTTTGAATCTTTTCCACATCAGATGGTGTTAATCGTTCTCCCATAATAACCTCCTCATAAAGATGAAATCTATCATATCACAAATGAAGTTTATTGTAAAAAAGATGTATGTAATTCCTAGAAAATATGGTATTATATGAATAATAATTTCAAAAAATATGTTTAGGAGGAAGTGTTAAATGATGAGTTATAGAGAACTATATGAACAATGGTGTAATGATTCTTACTTTGACGAGGACACAAGAAAAGAACTTCTTGCATTAGAAGGTGATGAGAATGAGATTGAAGACAGATTTTATCGCAATCTGGAGTTTGGGACAGGCGGTCTTCGAGGTGTAATAGGCGCAGGTACAAACAGAATGAATA
>CAYPJH010000147.1:0-17426 GCA_964411035.1 uncultured Methanobrevibacter sp.
ATGATTAATCTAAAAAATACAATTTTATTACTGAGCAATTAAAACATATATTATACAATGTATATATTTAACCCAAATGAAAACAAAGGAATAGTTAGTTAATCTATCCTACTTAGCTAAAAAATATAAAAAGTTTAATTTTTGATTTTAATCTATAGGTTTCTTATTAATTATTTATATTTTAAACAATAGATTAGATAATAATGACAAGCACAAGTATTGGAACAAAAATAAAATTTAAAAAAGTATCTGACCAAGAATTTATTGAAATAGATCAAAAGTATGTTACTTTAAGAGAAGGAACAAATAAAGTTATGGCATTTCATTATAAAGCACCAATTTTTGAAACAATAGAATTTGAAAGATTCTTTGACAATATGCAGTCTTCAGAAAAAATCATTGTTAACATTGGTGGAACTGGAGGTTTTGGTGCGCATTTTAGAGGCCTAGTTGAAGGAAAACAAAAAAACTATGGGCAAAATATCAACCATTTAATACTGTATTTAGAGGAATATAAATGTCCTAAAAAAGAAGAGATAAAACAAATGAAAAAATCATCACATAGATTTGTAAATAAAGTTAAAAAGTGAATGTTATGGTTCAGAAAAATAGCCGTCAGGATTTAGAAGAACTGATTGATTTAAAAGAAGCTGAACTTGATGAACTAAATCTTGAAGTTAAACAAAAAAATGAAAAAATAGCTAAATATTCAAGATATATTACTAAATTAAAACATGAAAATGAGTTAATGGAAATTAAAATAAACAGTGAAATCAGTAATGAAAAAGCAAAAATCAAAGAACTTGATGATTTGGCTGAAAAAATTCGTGAAAAAGACAAAATTATTGAGGATAAGCAGGATCAGGTGAAATATTTAAGGTCTCTTATTAACGATTATAAAGATCAAATATCAAAAACAACTGAAAACCTGGACCTGCAGCTTAAAAAAATTGCTAAAAATTATGAAGTTTTACTTGCTCAAAAGGACAGTATTATTGAAAAACAGGATTATGCTATCGGTGAATTAAATAAAAATATTGAAGAAATAAGAAAATCCAATAAAACCAGTATAATAAACTTAGATTTGCAAAACAAGAATTATAAAAAAATAATTGATGATTTATTGAAAAATAAAAAAATAGATTGATTTAATTATCATCTATTTCTATACCTGCTTTTGCAACGAGTCTTCCAATGAATAATGTTGCAATAACAGCAATAATAGTTACGATAACTGCATAAATTAATAAACTCCAAACAGCATCTCCTGCTGGGAAGAATTGATTAATTAATGCCTGAATCGCTCCATTCCATGCAGCACCTGCAACAAATGCAAATGCAGTAGTCATAAGAACAGACATTGTTTTCAACATCTCTTTATGTATAGAATCAGCCATTAAATACCTCCCTATAATTGATTTATATATTAATATTTGTTTTATAAAATATATATTAATATTGAATATGTGTTTTCTAAAATAAAAAATTATATCTTATTTTCATTCTAGCTTCACAGAGAGTCTTCATTTTAAATTCTATAACATTCCAATAACCGCTAAAATTATTATAGATAAACAGCAGCATCCAATAAAAAGTGCTCCATTACCTCCATCAGACTTATTTATGCTTTGAGTTTCTTTATTTTCTGATTCTTCAATAGTAACATTTGAAGTTTTTTGAGGTTTTGTTTCTTCTATTTTCTGATTTTCAACTAATAGTATTCCACATTTTCCACAGAATTTTGCTTGATTTGAATTAATTGCTCCACAATTTGGACATTTCATTTTAAAAACTCCAATAATAATTAATAATAATTCTAATTGACATAGCTAAACATAAAGTTCCAACTCCTCCAAGAAGTCCTGTTATAAATCTCAATGTATTTGTGCTTTCTCGTTTTCCAAATAATTGAGTAGTTCCATCAACAGCCATAGGTAAAATTAAGATAATTCCAAATATTACCAGGTTACTAAAACTTAAATGTATATATTTAAGTAACGGCAGGGAAATTAAACTTATGTAAATGCCTGTGCATCTTGCACATACTGGAAATTGATGGCCTTTAAAGAAAAAACTTCTATCGGGCCTTCTATGACAAATTAAATATTTAATGTTCATTGTCCTGTAATTCTCCATAATCTATTCACATAATATATACTGCATTATAAATAAAGTTTACGAATTTTAAATATTATTCAGCTAACTAATAAACAGGAATTCAAACAAAAAGCTATAAAAAAAATACCCTAAAGGTTATATAAAATAGAAGAGCCTGTAAAAATATAAAAATATTAGTCAAAATAAGTCATTTAACGTAAATAGTGTTATCAATTCCCTCTTTTTTCTAATTTGAGGGAATTGCTGTTTGATTATTATACACTTTTGTTCTATACTCAATGAAATGACCATCCTTTTATAATATTGTCAAATGTATTGATAAAGTTACATTTTGAAAATAATATTTTAAAGATTAAAATCATCTCTTTACTTTTGCAATGAAAAACTTATCATCATCTAAGCCCAGAAAATCCAATTCAACATCATTTTCAATTTCATCGCTTTCAACATTTTCATTTGAAGGTAATAAACATTCATCACCTACGCTGATTACCAAACCTTCAAAGTCATAACATTTCTTGAAAATATTATTTAGATTGAAAACTATATTATCAAAAATTGCAGATGCCAACAAATAGTCTTCATACTCTTCATCAATAGCAAACTTTTTGATTACTGCATGGGGAAGCTTTTCAATATCTGGAAGATCATTAACCACATTATTGATTTCCAGATAATCCTCTTTAGGCATACCCTCAAAGTACACATATATTGTAAAAAAAGCAATGAGTTTATCATCACAAAAAACCAAATGAGTGACCTTATTACCATCAGACTGTTCTTTCAAAGCTTTTTGAGTTAAAAATTTATTCATTGATTTACTTTTTGACTTGAAACTTGAAATATTGTGATATGGTTTCAATATTTCAAACCTTGAATTTTTAATTATATATTCAGTGTTCATAATTCTAATTCAATCATAAAAACTTTTAAAATTATTGTTTATGAAAATAACAATTATACACTCCAATTATAATAAACTATTGTGATTAAAACAATTTTTATCCAATAATATAAATCTGAAATAATAGAATAATATTATCATTTTAAAGCAATATTTCCTTCACCCTGAAATTTTAGCAGCAAATTTTTAGTTGAAAATTAATGAATAAAGCAGCAAAAAAAGATTCAATACTGGTAGAAACTCTCTTTATCACCATAACCAATAAAATAGGATTCAATTGTCTGTAAAACAATTGAATTTTTTACTAAACTTATTATCTATTGGAATATTAAATTTATTCAACGGTAATTTCTTCATTATATGCTTTCAGATGTTCAATTACCTTTGAAAACATGTTTATTTCACTTAAATCTTTACTATTATCATATGCATTTTGTAAGTGATTAATAATATCTTCAGAGAATTTTATAGGAATGCTGTTTTCACTTGCTTTTTTAAACATTTCTTCATTATACTCTGTGTCATTACTTCCATAAAATCCTCTAGTCGTATATTCTACTAGGTAACCTAATATTTCAACTAGCTCATCTTCATTAGTTAACTCATAATATTTTTGAAGCAGCATATAACCCTGATTTAATAGGGATACATGGAATGCATATTTTATTAATTTATTAATATAATCATATGCTTCATCTAAATTGTTTAAATTTAAATAAAGAATAGCTAAATCATATAAAACTACTTCATCAACAGGATTGACTTCTAAAGCTTTTTTAAGATAAATTAACGCTTCTTTATCTCGACCAATATCCATTAAAGCTTTCCCATATTCCTGAAATATTTTATTGTTAGCAATTTCTGATTCTTCAACTGACTGTTTATTATAAAAGAGTTTGAAAATTTCTTTCTCGACATGAGTGTTAAAACTGTATTTTCCTGGCTCAATAGTTATATTTTTAGCTTGTTTTTTAAGTTTTTTCAAATTTGACATTATAATTCCCTTTTTAAAATATTTTATTTGCTGAAAATAATTAATAGCTTTATTTTTAAAATACTCGAAATTTTATAAAACTATCTTTAAAAGTTAATTTTTATTATATAATTCATATTATAATAAATTTTGTTAAACTTAAAGTAGTTAGAATTAAGAATATGAAATTAATGAATTTAAGGAAATGTTTAACTAAAATTATTTAGCTAAACATAAGATTGAGAAATTAATAGCCGACAATATTGTTTTAATATTCTTCATTATGGAATAATTCTACAACCTTCTCCATATATTCAGGAATATCTAAATGCTGTGGACATTTTTCTATGCAAGCTCCGCAGAAATCGCAATCGCTGGCTTCAGCTGTTTTCATTGCATATGTTCTATAATATACCTGTTGAGGTGAGAAACCATTGGATGGAAGTCTTTTTTCAATGTTATATAATTCGAAGAATTTCGGGATTGGTATTCCGTTCGGACATTCATTTATACAATAATTACAATTTGTACATGGAATTTCAATTGAATCGTTAATAGCTATTATTGCCTGTGAAATCAATTCTTTTTCAGTGCTGTCTAGTGGTTTAATATGTTTCATTGTATTTAAATTGTCTTCAAGTTGCTGGAGGTTACTTGCACCAGATAAGACACTTATTACACCTTCCAAGTCAAAACAATATTTTAAAGCCCAGCCAGGTGCGGAAATGTCAGGATTGTATTTTTTAAATTTTTCTTCAATTTCTGCAGGTACATCTACAAGTGTTCCTCCTTTTAACGGTTCCATAATGATAATGTCCTTATTGTATTTTCTAGCTATTTCATAGCATTCCTTTGCCTGTATTGATTCGTTTTCCCAATCAAGATAATTGATTTGTAATTGTACAAATTCTATTTCAGGCATTTCTTTTAATACTTCTTCTAGAATTTCTGCATTATCATGTAATGATATTCCAATGTGTTTTACTTTGTCTTCCTCTTTTACTTTCTTTAAATAATCCCATGCTTTGAATTTTCTTAATGCATCCAGTGTCCATGTACTTACATTGTGCAGCATGTAATAGTCAAAGTATTCTACACCGCATCTTTCAAGCTGTTCTGTAAAAAAGTTTTCAACATCTTCTTTGTTTTGCAGTAAAAATGAAGGCAGTTTATCTGCAATTAAAAATGAATCCCGGGGATATTTTTCAACCAGGTACTTTTTAAGCATTCTTTCACTTTCACCATTATGATAAGGATATGCTGTGTCAAAATAGTTGTATCCTGAATCCATATATGCATTAACCATTTTTTCAAATTCTTTTTCATCTACTGATTCAAGGTTTGTTTCATCAATTTGCGGAAGCCTCATTGCTCCAAATCCATAACTCATCATGATTATTATATATCTGATGCAATAATATATAATTGTTGCTAAATACAACATTATTTTTTTTATAGATAAAAATTATTTAAATTGTTAAAAACAAATTTTAAATAATGAACTTGAATAAAATAAAATTAATACCCCTACCTATAAGTGGAATCATTTTATCACTAATGGGATTAGGCTTATTTTTTAAAAACACATTCTCCTTAATATCTGATGTTTTTATAACTATAGGAGCTGTTTTAATATTTTTATTAATATCAAAAATTGTTTTATTTACAGAAGAGTCAAAAAAAGATCTTAAAAGCCCCATAATTCTTGGAACCTTTGCAACGCTACCTATGGCCCTGATGATGGTTGGCTTTATTGCTAAAGATTTAAATTATAATTTAGGCTTATTAATATGGAGTTTCGCTATTTTATTACATGTAATTTTAATAATATGGTTTACAAAAGAACATATTTTAAAGTTTAAACTAGATTCAGTTTATACAAATTATTTCGTTGTATTTATCGGAATTGGCATGGCCTCAATTACAGGAAGTGCTTTTAAACTACAACCTATAGTAGATATAATATTCCTTTTTAGTTTTATTTCAATGATTTTGCTTTTAATATTGGTCAGCTATAGATATATTAAAATTCCGGTTTCTAACCAGCTTCTTAAACCCCTTATCTGCATTTATGCAGCACCATTTAGCTTGATTTTATGTGCATTTATACAGACAAGCATTGGAAAACCTATTCAAATTATAGAAGCATTATATATTTTAAGTGTAGTGTTCTACATATTCTCTTTATTTAAAGCAATAAAGTACATATTAGAAGTCCCATTTTTCCCAACATTTTCTGCATTTACATTTCCATTTGTAATCAGTGCAACTGCAACAAAACAAATCATGAATTATATGCCAATAAATCTGGAAATCTTTCTACTATTCCAAATAATTGTAGCTATCTTATTTGTCGGATATGTTCTAATACGTTATTTGCAATTTATAATTACCACTTCACAATAATAATTTTTTTATATTTTTTCTGCAATTTCTTATATCCTCCAAAAAATATAAAAATCCCATTCAAAACATGATTTTTAATTTTAAGCTATTAAATCTGAATTTTAACCTATAGCTAATTAAAGAAAAAGAAAAATAAGAAAAAAAGGAAAATAATACTTTAATCATGCTCAAAAATCTAGCACATTACATATAAATACTAATATTTTTATAATATTACATATGTGAGTTGAAACTATGAAAATATGTAAATACTTATTAGTTATTATAGTTTTAATCCTGCTGATTAATTCGGTTAATGCCCAAGACTCGAGTAATGAAAAACAAATAATAACCCCTAAAAAAACAATTGAAATCAGTAATATTGACCTTCATAGCTTAAATGAAGGAAAAAATTTTACTGAATTAAATACTGAAATTCAAAATGCAAATAATGAATTAAATTTAAAAGACAATTATTCTTTTTCAGGAAATGACTCTAAAAAAGGAATAATACTTAATAAACACGATTTTACGATTAATGGTAATAACAATACTATTGATGCAAAACATCAAACTGTATTTTTTATAATTTCTAATTCTCAGAATATAACAATTAATGACCTTACTTTGAAAAACGGATTTTCAGATAGTTTTGGTGGTTTATCTATTATTAATTCCACTGTTACATTAAATAATGTCCTATTTGTTAATGGCTTTACTAATGCTAATGGTGGAGCAATAATAGCTATAAATTCAATTATTTATATTAATAACAATCTATTTTTAAATAACACTGCAAAAAATTTAGGCGGTGCAATATATGCATATGATTCTGAATTATTTACAACAGATTCAAAATTCATTAATAATACTGCGAATAAATATGGTGGGGCAGTTATAAGCATCGAAACTACTTATTATTCTTTAAATGATGAATTTTATGATAATCAGGCCAATAATGGTGCTGCAATTACATCTATGTCCAAACCATTATTTGTTAATAATGGAATATTTATGAATGAAAAAAGCATTAATTGGGGATTGATCTTTGGTGCAGCAGGTTCAGCAATTACTGTAACAAATTCCTTATTTTTAAACACGACTTCTAATTATTCAACTGCTATATACAATGATGCTACAACAATAATTAAAGATTCTGAATTTAGAAATTTACACGCATACTTTACTGCAGGTGCTGTAAGTTTAAAGGAAGTTAGCAATGCTTTAATTGATAATTGTACTTTTATTAATACAACAGCTGAAAAAAATGCCGGCGCTATCTATATTGATGTAAATGAAAATGATGACTCCCTTACAGAGATTATAAATGTTACTGTTATTGATTCCTATTCGGAATTTGGAGGGGCGTATATCCAGTTAGGTGGTAATTTATCTATGGTTGATTGTAATTTTACAAACAACAATGCTCTTTTTGATGGCGGATCTCTTTATTTATCTTCACTTACATATGCTAATCTAGAAAATAACTATTTTAAAAATAATCGGGGTTTGCTCAGAGAAGCATATGGTTCTAAAGGCGGTGCACTCTATATTGCATTTTCTGAAATGGAAATGGTTAACTGTACCTTTATCAACAATAGTGCAGGTTATGGTGGTGGAATATATGTCTATGAATGTGATGCTTCTATAACTGAATCAAATTTTAAAAATAACACTGAAGCAGTTTATGCAATATTTGGTGATGAAATTGTTTTAGGTTCAAATAATTATACTAGCGATATTGTAATCCTTAATGAAACTAATTATCCATCATTTATTGATGAACAGGGAGTAAAACTTACTATAATAAACAATACGGTTAATATTACTGGAATCCCATCTAAATTTGATTTACGTGATTTCGGTTGGATTACTCCTGTAAAAAATCAAGGCAGCAATGGTGCTTGCTGGACATTTGGAAGTGCAAGTGCTATGGAATCTGTAATATTAAGATATCTTGGTTATGAAGTTGATGTTTCAGAAAATAACATGCAGAATTCTGCTTTAATGTATGCTATCTATGGTAATATAGGTATTGTTGAAGGTGGAAGTCCATATCTGGCTGCAGGTTATGCTTTAAGCTGGTTTGGAATACTGCCTTTAATTTATGACAGTTATGACCAATTAGGTAAAATTTCACCGTTAATCACTACAGATGAAAACATTCACTTCCAAGATGTAGTCTTTATTCCTGCAAGAAATAATGCAACTGACAATGATCAAATAAAAAAGGCTCTTATGGAATATGGTGCATTAAACATGCTTTATTATGCAGCACAATCTGCACCTTACTTTAATGATGAAACCTATTCCCAATATATTAATGAAACACTTAAAATAGATCATGCAGTTTCAATTGTTGGTTGGGATGATAATTATTCAAAAGATAACTTTTTAATTACACCTCCAGGTGATGGTGCATTTATTGTAAAGAATAGCTGGGGTGATTCATGGGCTGATAATGGATATTTCTATCTTTCATATTATGATAAAACCTTTGGTAATGATGATTTAATAGCTTATGTTTTAGAAAACGATGCCAATTATAATAAGAATTACCAATATGATTTTAGTGGATTTTCTAGGTTTTTACCTTGCATATCCTATAAAAACACATTTGAAGCAGCTGATGATGATTTAATAGCTGCTGTTGGTACATACTTTAATGAAACTGGTGAAGAGTACAAATTAGAAATTTATGTAAATGATGAGTTAAAATATGCTCAAAGCGGCATTGCTCCATTTAGAGGATATCATACCATTGAATTAAATGAACTTGTGCCTGTTTATGAAGGAGATGAATTTTCTGCAGTAGTTTATAAAAACTCGATTCCTTTAAGTTTACAATCAAGAGTGGTTGTAGATGAAGGTTGTACTTTTGCAAATTCAGAAGGTGAATATGAAGATTTATCAGATTTTGACATTATAGCTTGTTTAAAAGTTTACACTATTGATAAGGTTAACACTACAGTAACTCTTATTTTAGATAATGTTACTTATGGCGAAAATATTACAGGCATTATTGCTGTTAATGACGAGTTTGGCAATAATATAAACGGAACTGCCGTTGTTAATATTGGTGGTGATGAGTTTAATGTTACTGTTGCCAATGGTAAAGGTTCAATTAATGTTAAAAATAATTTGGTTAGTGGATATCACACAGCCAAAATTGTCTATTTAGGTGATGCCAACTATAATTCTTCAATGAATGAAACAGAATTCTATGTAAATAAGATTAAACCATCTATTTTAATTAGTGTAAATAAAACTAAAGACAATGTTACAATATTTGTAAAACTTCCGCAGGATATAAATGACAATGTGACAATTACAGTAAATGACGTTAAATACAATGTAAAAATAACTGACGGCATGGGAATGCTAGTTCTTAGTAATCTTCCAAACAATGAATATCTTGTAACCATTGAATATAATGGCAATGAAAAATACGAAAGTGCATTTGCAAACACAACATTTACTGTTTTTAATCAAAATTCAACAGATACAAATGATAGTGCTGATTATGTCACCAGCCTAAATTTGAATCAGGAAAATATGAAAACAGGTAATCCAATTATCCTGTTATTAATAACATTATTGGCATTACCTTTAATAAGAAAGCTTAAAAAATAATTTAGGCTTTCTTTCTATTTTTTAAATATAATACTGCATTGTTAAGATAAAATTTAACACTTTCTTTTATTAATTTCTTTGTAAAATTCACTTAAATCTCTGAAATAATCAAATATAATAATATGAAAAGTATCAATTATTATTTCAAAATCAGGAATATATTTATAATAATATAATTTTTCTAAAATAACCTCTTTTGATGCATTTTTAAAATCATTTGACAGTTCTTTAAGAATACTCGTTAACATGTCACTTCTCTTTTTCACATATACATGAATATTATCAAAATAGTCATAGCAATAATTAATTAACACTTCATCTCCTTTAGAAAATTTTGAAACTTTTCTAGGTTCTTCAATTAAGTTTCCAATTAATTTACAACCGATTACACATTCTAATTTTACCTTTAAATATTCAAACCTGCCTGAATCAATGAATTTTACTGTAATAATATCTGGATTATCCACATCTCTAAATTTATCAATTATCTCAATACTTCTAATTTCATCATATTTAGATGTTTCAAATTCATTTTTATTAATGGAATGGATTATTTCATTTTCAACATCCTTTCTTGTTAATATATGGTTTTTTATGCCTTTTTCTGTTAATAATTCAAATAATATGCCTTTTTCATGATCTATAAAACAATGCAATTGAATTTTTGAATTATCTAGGGATATAATAGCTTGATTTAAATCTCTAAATGAATAATTTTTTATCATTTTTAAAGAATTGTTATTTGTTTCTTTTAAAAATTTTTTTAACTCTTCTGTAAGTTTTTGTTCAGATATTTCATTTAAATCCATTAATCTCTCTTTTAAAGCATTTAAATCTTTTTTAGAAATAATTATTTTTGTTCTGATTTTTTCTAGAAATGCATTGACTTTGTGATGTTCTATTGTTAAATTTTCTTTCTGCTTGTTTTGAGATGCAAAACTGTTGCAAATTAACATGTTTGCTTTTTTAGTTATGTTTCTTGGTTTTAAAAGCCCAATTTCTAAGTCTTTGTATATTTTATCCACGATTTTTAATGATTCTTCAGAGGATAAATTTACAGAATCTGTGGTTTTTATTATTTTTTCATATATTTCGTCATAATTATACATTTTTATCACATCTAAATGTATTATTCTGACTGGGAATTTTATAAAATTCTTAAACTTAAATCACTTCTACGTTTGATAACTATTAACAAGTTAAACTAAACCTTATTTTATTATAATCCCCTGGGATATATAAATAAATTCAAAGAGCCTTTGAAAAGTAATAACCCCCTAATTCTATGAATTTTATTAAAAATCTGTAAAATCATTCATAAAGTTTAAAAAAATCGGTTGCCTATATTATATTATGAAAATGCCAACAGAAGTTGATATAGAACTTTTTGCCCCCTGCGGTATTAACTGTATTAGCTGTGAAAAATTCAAAAATCCATGTGCAGGATGCTTAAAAGGTGATGCCGGTAAAACTAAAGCTACCCTTAAATGTAAAATCAAAGCATGTCTTGACAAAAAGAAGGTTAAATATTGCGGCCGTTGCAGTGAGTTTCCATGTACTTTAATTAAAAAACACAGCAAAAAATCACAGAAAAGATATGGTTTAAATACACAAGAAAGCGCAAATAGAATTAAAACTACAGGAATTAATAAAATTAATAAAATGGATGTAGAAAAATGGACCTGTGAATGTGGGGGGATAATTCACTATCAAACAAACAAATGTTCTGAATGTGGTAGGGAGGTAAGTAAAAATGAACGTGTTAATTAATGGTGCAGGAGCTATTGGAATAAGTCTTGGATGTTCTATGATTAATTCCAATTATAATATCTCTTTTTATGCATCTGAAAAAACAGCAAAAGCATTAGAAGAAGGAATTGAAAGAACAGGTATCTTTAAACATTTATCTTTTAGCCCAGATAAATATAACGTTTATACAAAATATGAAGATCTTCCGGATAATACATTTGATTATGTTTTTATCTCAAGTAAAACAACAGCTAATGAAGATATCAGTAAAAGACTTTCTGAAAATAAAAGAATTTTAAAAGATGATTATAAACTTATTATTTTTCAAAACGGCTTTGGAAATGATGAATTCTACACCAGATATTTTCCAAAGGAAAAAGTCTTTTGTGCAAGAGTAATCACAGGATTTTCAAGACCAAAAAACAATATCAGTGAAGTTACAGTCCATACAGAGCCAATATTGCTTGGTTCTCTTCAAGGTGCCGGTGCAGACAAATTAACAAATATTGCCTCTGCAATTACAGATTCAGGAATTCCATGTGAAGTATCTGATAATCTTTCAGAATATTTATGGGCAAAGATGCTTTATAATTGTGCATTAAATCCACTTGGCGCAATATTAGGAGTTAATTACGGTAAATTAACTGAAAACGACTATTCAAAAGAGATTATGAATAAAGTTATTTCAGAAATTTTTAATGTTATAAAAGCAGCAGGATATAAAACTCTCTGGAATAATGCTGAAGAATATAAAAAAATATTTTATTCAAAACTAGTGCCTGATACCTATAACCATTACTCTTCAACATACCAAGATTTATCTAAGAGCATAAAAACCGAAATTGACTCATTAAATGGAAAAGTTATAAAATTAGGTGAAGAATATAATGTTAATGTTGATGTTAACCGTACATTATACAATATGATTAAAAGTATTGAAAGTGATTATTGAAAATATTGTTTAAACTTTATGTTTAATTACCTAACCCACACAAATACAATAAAATAGCTAATGAGAGAATAAATTTAACTATTATCCTATTTAAACAACCACTAAAAATTTGTTTTTCTATAGACTTCAATTTTTTAATTTTATGGAAAGGTATTTACGCAAACAATAATTATATATAAAGATTAAATAAATAATAAAAAGGTGAAATAATGAGTGAAATAGAAAACAAACAACTTTTAAAATTAATCGATGAATTTATAGAAATTGATGAAAGTGAAGAAAAAGACCTGAATAAGTTAGCTGAAATAGGTCATGAATTGGATCATGCCATTCTTGAAACTGATTTAATAGCTATTGTAAATAATGCTAATGAAGAGTATAATGAAATTTTAAGATTAATTGTAGAAGATGAAAATGAAACCTACTTTATACCTGCATTTAGTGATATCGAAGAAGCTAAAAAAGGAATAAATGAATTGAATCTTATAGAAGATAACTGGGAATATGAATTTGAAGTATTAGCCGGCATAGATATTTTAGATATTGGAATTGATGATGATAAATTTTCAGGTATTGTGCTCAACCCATTTAACACAGACTTCATATTTCCAAAAGAGGATTTATTAAATGCCGCTAGTTGTAATCATGATCATTAAGGGATAAAATGAAAATCGAAGATTATGAAACATATGAACAAGACGGTAGTAAAAAAAGCAAAAGCAAAGTTAAAGAAATCATAAATAAATACATTGAAATTAATAATAAACTAAAAAACGAATCAGCTGCTGAATTAAATGTAATTAAGCGTGAAATAAAAAAGGAATATCAAAAAGAAATCTTTTTTACAATGGCTGATGAAATTGGAAAACCTGTAAAGTTTAACATAACCGAGAAAACTAAAAAATATTTTATTCCAATTTTTACAGATATTAATGAATATGATAATGGCTATGAGAAAATATCAAAATTATTTCTAGACAAACTTGATTTAAAGGTAATGTCACCAGAATATATTAGAAGTATTGCTGATGAAGATGAAAATTTCAAAGGGGTTATAATAAATCCCCATTCACAAAACTTCTCAATTGACTTAAAAAATTTATAAATATTGAAAATTAACTTTTATGAGAAATATTTAAAAGATAAAGAGCAAAAATAAAATAGAGTGATTTAAAATGGAAATTAATGACGAAGAATTTAGAGAAATAACATTATTTTGTCCAACATACTCAAGTGGGGATGATATGAACTTTGTAGCTTTTGGAGATAGTGAAAACTTTAAAATACCTGTTTTCACCAATCATGAAAGCTATAAAAAAGGATTTGAATATTTAAAACTATCTGAACAGGACCAGGAGTATAATTTATATACTACTCACATGAACTTTTTTATACAGCTTGCTTCAAATGATCCTGCATTTACAGGTCTGATTGTGAATATTGGTGACGATGATAAAATAATTTTAGATAAAGAGAAATTATTAACTTTCATCTAAATTATTACAAATAAATCTAAATTCACAAGTATCAAATTTACAATCTTCATTTTTATTAAATTCTTCATTTTTTATTTTAGATACAATTGAATCCATTTTATTTGAAAATTCATTAACTTCATCATCTGATACATCAATGTATATTAATTCTTGAGACTGAACAGCATATATGCCTGAAAAATCTATTTGTTTATTTGCATAATCTGCATCTTGTTTTAACGCATAAATATAAGCACATAATTGATTTTTATACTTCTGATTAAAATTATTATTAAATTCTGTGTTTTTATAATCTACAATAGTAATTTTACCTTCTTTTTCATATATTAAATCAATACTTCCAACCATGGAATATTCTTTTTCAAGTAAGTTAAATTTATATTCAGTTTCAAGAATTTTAATATCTCCAATTTTTTCATAAAATGCATGAATAGACTCCTTAAACTTATCAAAATCCTCATCAGTTTTTGATATGTTTGTGGTGCTGTAAAAAATATCTGAAATTATTTTATCAATTTCATTATTGCCGATATGAGGATCATCCATTAAAGCTATGTTGATTTTATTAAATGCATTGTGTATTGCACTTCCCATACGAATATCATTTTTATCTGAAACTTTAAAATTTAAATCATATAATAATTTATATCTGTATGGACATTCATCATAAGATTGTAGAGAAGTAAAACTAGTATTTAATGATTTATCCTCATCCAATACAAAAACTGATTCACATTTATCAATTTCAGTTAAAATTAAAGGTTTTATTTTTCCATTGTCAATTAGATTTATAAAATCTTTAGGTATTTCCCCTAAAAATGATAATAATAAAGAATCCTGTGCTCTTGTAAGTGCTACATAAATAATTCTTAACTCTTCCAAATCAAATAATTTTTTATCCTCCTCATCAGTTATATGTTTTTTATATTCTAAACATGAATTAGGAGTGTAGAATACTGATTTTCTATTTATCCAATCTCTTTTTCTTGAATCCTGATATTTTTTTGGAAAGTGATCTTGCTCAAGACTTGGAATGATAACTACAGGGAATTCTAATCCTTTTGATTTATGGATTGTCATTATTTGAACTCCATCATCAAAACCCAGTTCCTTTCCTTCCCATTCTTCAATATTGTTCTGTAAAAAGTTAAAATATCCTTTCAAATCAGTTTCACCAATAATATTTTCAAAGTTATACATAGACTCGCTGATAACTCCTAAATTATTTAATGCTTCTTCGCCTGGATTATTTTCAAAAAAATTAGTTATTTCTAGAATTTTATAGAAAATTTCCAAGATAGTTTTATCATTATAATTATCTTCAACTTTTTTACGAATATGAGAAATTTCAGAACTAACTTCCTCATAGCTTATATTATCGTTTTTCAACTGATTTTCAAAATCGACAACATCATTTTTCAACCCGCATTCAACTAAAATATCATTTTTAGAGATTAAATCCTTTATAAAGGATATTTTTTCTAAAAGAAAATTAACATTGACTTTATCTTTAGTTTTTACATCCATTAACTCAAGTGAATTTAGAATTATTTTACCTACATTATATTTTACAATATCCTTTAAATCATTGAGTTTAGTGAAAAACTCTTTATCATCATTATTTTTTATTAAATCCAGATCTATTTTTGGCCTTGGTGTTATTGTAAATATTTCCTTTAACATTTCATCTGTTCTGCTGTCATTAAATATTCCTGTAAAACTTAATTTTCCAGGTCTTCTGCCTTTATATTTTTTATGAACGTTTTTAGTTGTTTCAATTGCCTCTTTTTCAAATTTATCCTGAATATCATTTAGCAGTTTACATGTTTCATCAGATAATTTCCATAAAGTAGGAGTAAAACTATTTCCATCATCTTTTCTAGTGAATGCTCTTAAATTAAGCCAATCCCTTTCAAATTTTCCAAAAAAATAATCATTATCTGATCTTGGTAAGATATAATGTAAAATTGTGATTAATGATTTTATATCATCATTTAGCATGTTTGAAAAATTTTTAACATTATAGGGAATGTTTCTTTCTGTAAGACTATGGCTAATTTCTGTTAGATTATTAAATTTAACTGATCTCATTAAAATTGCTACATCACTATAATTTTTAATTTTACCTGTTTTTTTAAGATTTTCAATAAATTCTCCAATATTATCTGCCTGTTCTTCTAATGTTTCATTTTTAATATAGCAGCAATGGTTATTATATTCTTTAACATGTTCCATGTGCTTTTTTGATTTTTCACTTCTATAATCCTGAATAAATTGTTCAGTCAAATTCACAATATTTTCAGTTGAACGATAATTCTTATTTAAAGAAATTAAATGGCAATCATAATTATTAATCATTAAGTCAAAATAATCACTTAATGCACCTCTAAAACCATATATGCTTTGATCAACATCTCCTACAACAGTGAAACTATCTGCATTCTTAAGCAATATTTCAAAAATAAGATATTGAACAGGATTTGTATCCTGAAATTCATCAATTAAAACATTTTTATATTGGGTTATCTGATTTTTTTCAAGAAACTCTAATGCTTTAATTTGAAGAGTATCATAGTCAACTAAATAATTTTTATCAAGTAACTCTAAATATTTAGGATATGATTTAGCTGTTTGAAAATATTTAGCATTATACCAATCATTTTTATATTCTTTTTCGCTTGTTCTGATTTCTTTATAAGGAAACCCATTTTTATATGATCTAACAAATTCCTTAAAATCTTCACGAATCTCCCGATTACTCTCAATATACTGGATAAGCTTATCAGGAATTACTTTAAATGTTGAATATTCACCATATTTATCAATAACACTTTTAATACCATTGTTACTGATATAACTTTCATTTTTAAAACCTAATTCATATTTATGTTTTTGTAAAAATAGTATCTTCTTCTCTCCATTATCATCATCAAGAATTTCATATGAAAAATTACCATATTTATTAAGTAATTCAAAGCAAAATCCATGAATTGTTGATATTTGCATTTTATTAATTGTATCTGAGGAAATATCTTTAGATAAACGCTTTTTAAGTTCCTCTGTTGCTTTTCTTGAAAAGGTAATTACCAGTAAACTTTCAGGATCCACATTTTTTTGCGTAAGTAGAAATTTGACTCTTTCAGTTAATACAGCTGTTTTTCCAGAGCCGGGTCCTGCTTCTATTAATAAAGGATTATCATTATCGTAAAAAATAGC
>CAYPJH010000148.1:0-17898 GCA_964411035.1 uncultured Methanobrevibacter sp.
TTTTCTGTAAAATATCCTTCTGATCCAAGACTTCCGTAAACTTCATCAGTTGAAATTTGAAGATATTTTTTAATATTGGCTTTTTTAGAGGCATTTAAAAGAACCTGTGTTCCTAATACATTGCTTTTAATAAATATTTCCGGATCTTCTATACTTCTGTCCACATGACTTTCTGCAGCAAAGTTTATAACATAATCACAATCCTTAACAATATCGGATACTAAATCTTTATCTCTAATATCTCCTTTGATAAAACTATAATTATCCTTGAATTCTATACTTTTAAGATTTTCAAGGTTTCCGCAGTATGTAAGTGCATCTAGATTAACTATTTCATAATCAGGATATTTATCTATCATATATTTTACAAAGTTACTTCCGATAAATCCTGCTCCACCAGTTATTAATATTTTAGTCAATTTACCAACTCCATCTAAAAGACAATGTCTGTTTCTTCAAGAGACAGCCATTTTTCATCCTTTTCAGATAGTATAATATTATCAATTCCTTCTGTTGGCCAATCAATAGCTATTGATTCATCATCCCATCTGATTCCGCCTTCATCCTCTCCATGATAGAATTCTGTACATTTATATACAAATTCAGCTTCATCGGAAAGTACTAAAAATCCATGTGCAAAGCCTTTAGGGATAAATAGCTGTTTTCTGTTTTCATCAGATAAAACTGCTCCAAACCATTTTCCATAGGTTTCGGAATCTTTTCTTAAATCAACCCCCACATCAAAAACTTCTCCTTTAATTACACGAACTAATTTCCCTTGAGGATATTTTATTTGAAAATGAAGTCCTCTTAAAACTCCTTTAGATGATTTTGATTGGTTATCCTGTACAAAAGTTAAATCATAACCTGCTGCTTTAAAATCAGCTTCATTGTATGTTTCCATGAAGTATCCTCTATTATCCGGAAATACTGCCGGTTCTACTAAAAACATTCCATCTATATCTGTATCTGTAAATTTAAATTGTCCCATATTATCTTTCCGCCAAATTAAATAAGTATTGACCATAATCTGTCTTTTTAAGTTCTTCTGCAGTTTCTAAAAGTTGTTCTTTTGTAATGTATCCTTTATTATAAGCTATTTCTTCAAGACATGCAATATAAAGCCCTTGTCTTTTTTGAATTGTTTCAATGAAATTAGCTGCTTCTAAAAGACCAACATGAGTCCCTGTGTCTAACCATGCCATTCCTCTTCCAAGAAGTTCAACTTTAAGCTTACCTCTTTTAAGATATTCTTCATTAACTGAAGTAATTTCAACTTCCCCTCTTTTGGAAGGTTTAACATTTTTAGCTATTTCAATTACGTCATTATCATAAAAATAAAGACCTGGAACAATATAATTAGATTTAGGGTTTTCAGGTTTTTCCTCAATAGATAAAACATTTCCTTCATCATCAAATTCAACAACACCAAAAGCTTCGGGATTGTTAGTATAATAACCGAAAATCACTGCTCCTTCATCTAATTTAGTTGCTCTTTCTAAAATTTCAGTGAATCTATGGCCATGGAAAATATTATCTCCTAAAATTAAAACAACATTATCCTCACCAATGAAGTCTTCACCAATAATAAATGCTTCTGCAAGCCCATTTGGATTTTCTTGAACTTCATAGCTGAAATTAATTCCAAAATCACTACCATCACCAAGAAGATCTTTATACATTGGCAAATCTCTAGGTGTTGATATAATCAATATATCCTTGATTCCTGCAAGCATTAGGACAGAAATAGGATAATAAATCATTGATTTATCATATAAAGGCAATAATTGTTTAGATACTGCTTTTGTAATTGGATATAATCGAGTTCCAGATCCGCCTGCAAGTACTATTCCTTTCATAAGAATCACATAAAAATATTTTATAATATTTTTATTTTTACTAATTTATTAAAATACCTATTTGGAAAAATAGACAGATTAAAATTGGGACGATTATTATAATTCTTGTTTTTAATGTTCGATATTCTAATTTTATAATATATCTGCATTAAGATGTTTTTTAAAAGAGAGCATATTCTATAAATTCTTTAAAAACTTTTAATTAGGGGGAATAAATATCTTAAAATTTGATATATCATATTTTATCAAGATATTTCCTGCATTTTACCATTTATAGATTTAGCTTATGTCCTTTAAAATCACACTTAAACTGAAATATTCTACTTAAAATCATTTAAAACCATTAAATTTATTTAAATAAGGTATCTTATCGAATATAATCATGATTAACCAGGATATAGTAAAGACCAATATGAAAAATATGATTCCTTTCAATTTCAAACCAACATTTAACTGTAAATAATTCACTAATACTACAAGAACAAACATGTGAATTAAGAACATACCATAACTATTTCTTGAAATTGATTCAACAGGTTTTTTAAGGAATTTTTTCATTTTAGTTAAATCTAAATTCTTAAATAATAAAAATATGCCTGATACTTCCATAATCGTAAAAATACAACTAGGTTCGAATTGGAATAAACTATCATTTAAGGAAAAAATACTTGAGAAAACCATTAAAAACAAAATAGAAACTACAATCAGAGGACAATAAAAGAATTTATTGTTTAATAAACTATTATCAGTAAACTTCAAGTAATAACCTAAAATAACAAAGCCTATTGAAGGTATAAAATCTGTAACTGGAGTTATTAAATTAAAAAATAAGGTATGCTTAAAGAAACATACGACTAGCCAGATAATTAAAAAATATTCAATTTCTTTAAATGAAGAATGTAAAATCCATTTATTAAGAATTGGCATTACCAAATATAATGATAAAATTAACCAGAAAAACCAAAATGGGGAAGAATATACATCATTCCCAATAACAAATTGATATACCCTATACAAGAACGCTTCAATTGAAGAAGCAAAGGAATAATCCCCGCTTAAAGATAAAATAATCAGCATTAAAATAAAAGTAATCGTACCCCAAAATAAAAAAGGATAGGTAATACGAGATAATCTCTTTTTTAAAAATGTTATAAACTCAAAATCTTTCCCCAAAGATAATGCGCCAGACAACATTAAAAATAAAGGTACAGCGAATCTAAAACATTCATAAAAAAATCCATGATATAACCAAGAAACACTAGGAATTAAAGAATCTCCACGTAATAAAGGATTACCTGCAAGTATAACTCCTCCTGCAACATGATAAATAATAACTGCAATAATTGCAATGTCCCTTAAAACATCTAAATAAAAAATTCTTGAATGTTTATTATTCAAATTACCCATAGATTAAACTATATTTTTCAATATTAATAAATATTTATCAGCATCACACTAATCTTTAACTTAAATAGCTATTTCATAGAATAACCCCTGAAGACACACTATAAAAAAAAATGAATGGTTGAAACGATGTAATTTCCGAATAATGCTTTGAATCCATTCTATTTTTATAAGTTTATAAAAGTTCTACATAATCTTTAATAGCTTCTCTATAGCTTCTTAATGGTTTGAAACCTTTAGATTCCCAGTTTTTATTATTTAGAACAGAGTATGATGGTCTTGGTGCTGCTCTTGCAAATTCTTTTGCAGTGACTGGAATAACATCAACATCAATGTTTGCTATGTTAAATATGTATTTAGCAAATTCACACCAGGAACATGCATCAGAGTTCGTTATATGGTAAATTCCATAATAGTCTGTTTGAATAAGTTCACTAATAGCTTTAGCCAAGTCTACTGTGTATGTTGGAGAGCCTATTTCATCATTAACCACTGTTATTTTATCATGGGTTTTAGCTAGTTCCAACATTGTTTTCGGAAAGTTTTTACCATTTAGGCCGTATAACCATGCTGTTCTGACAATATAATATTTGTCTAAGATTTTCTGAATATGCTGTTCTCCTTGCAGCTTGCTTTTTCCATAGATGCTAATTGGGCCAATTTCATCATCTTCAACTAGTGGTGTGTTCTTTTGGCCGTTGAAAACATAGTCGGTACTAATATGAACTAAGCTTGCGTCGGCTTTATTACATCCTAATGCAAGATTTTTTACTCCTTCCCCATTTACTGCATATGCTTTTTCTTGATTTTCTTCGCATCCATCTACATCTGTGTATGCGGCTGTGTTAATCACTACATCTGGAGATTGTGATACAATGAAATCTATTACTTCCTCTTTATTTGTAATATCTAGATTATTGGATGTTGGACAAGATAGAATATTGTTTTCATTTAATTGTTTAACAAGATCAGAACCTAACATTCCATTAGAACCTGTAATTAAAATTTTCATGATTTTCCTCTTTTTATATAAAAATATATAGTATTATGTATATAATTAATTTATAATAATTTTATTTGAGGTTTTCTATGAAAATTTGTATTATGGGTCAGGGCTATATTGGACTTCCTACTGCTGCTTTATTTACAATGAATAATTGTGAGGTTGTGGGAGTTGATGTAAATAAGGAAGTTGTGGAGAAGTTGAATGATGGAAAAATTCATATTGAAGAGCCTGGAATAGCTGAGATTATTAGGGATGCTGTTAAAGATGGTTCTTATCATGCTTCTTTAAGGCCTGAGAAAGCTGATGCTTTTATTATAACTGTACCGACACCTTATATTAGTGAGAACTATAGTTGTGATTTAAGTTATGTTGTTTCAGCATGTGAGTCTATAATACCTTATTTGGAGAAAGGTAATGTTGTTATTGTTGAATCTACTATAGCTCCAATGTCTACCGATGATTTTATTAAACCTATTTTTGAGAAGGCCGGTTTTGAAATTGGTGAAGATTTGTATCTTGCCCATTGTCCGGAAAGAGTTCTTCCAGGACAGATTATGAGAGAGCTTGTTTATAATGACAGGATTATTGGCGGAATTACTTCTGAGTGTTCCAGAAAGGCTAGTGAAGTTTATGGAAATTTTGTTAAAGGAGAACGTTTTGAAACAGAAGCTAAAATAGCTGAAATGTCTAAGTGTATGGAGAATACTTTTAGAGACGTCAATATTGCTCTTGCTAATGAACTTACAATGATATGTTCTGAAATTGGCGTTAATGCTTTGGAAGTTATAAGATTGGCCAATAAGCATCCTAGAGTTAATCTTCATTCTCCAGGTCCTGGAGTTGGAGGACACTGCCTTGCTATTGATCCTTATTTTATTTATGCAAAGGCACCTAAGACTGCTAGAATAATCAAGTTAAGTAGGGACACTAATAACGGCATGCCTGATTTTGTTGTTGATAATATTGGTAAAATTGTTTCCTCTGGGAAAATAGCTATTTTAGGAGTTGCATATAAGGGAAATACTGGTGATGATAGGGAAAGTCCTTCCTATGAGATTATTGGTAAATTAGAGGCTTTGGGTTATGAAGTTGGTGTTTATGATCCTCATGTGATTCCTGAAAGTGTTTTTGAAAGTGCTGTTAAAGATGCTGAGTTAATTGTTATACTTTCAGATCATGATGAATTTAAAGATTTAGACTATGATTTAATAAAAGATTTAGCTAAAAGTCCTATAATTTTTGATACTAAATCATTGATTAAGGATGTTCCAGATGATATTGTGCTTTATAATTATGGAAATCTATATGAAATATAATAAGAAAGATGTTGTATGGCAGAACACAGTATTTTAAATAAAATTCTAAGCCATCCTCTTAAAGATATAAAAATCGGAATATCTCCAGACAGGTTAATGGCATTAACAGACGGGGTTTTTGCAATAGCTATGACATTACTTATTTTAAATATTGCATTGCCTAATTTTATTTTTAATGATTCTCAGTCTATGATAAACTTTTTAGAATCTACAGTTAGTCAGTTAATTACTGTAATAGTAAGTTTCATTATTTTAGGAGAATATTGGATACAACATCATAATTTCATAAAATTAAAACGTATTAACATTCCATTTTTATGGATGAATATTTTTTATTTACTTTTCATAATGTTTATTCCATTTACAACATCAATAATATGTAAATATGAACAATTTCTTATATCTGAGATTATTTTCGGGCTTAGCATTACATTAACCTCTTTAATGTCTTTAGTAATGTATTGGTATGCTTCAAAAACAGATTTACTTAGTAAAACTAATGAAATTGAAAAAAAACATACTATAAAGTCATTGACTTCTTTAATTTATATAACTATTCTTATAGACTTATTAATCTATTTTATATCTCCAAGATTTTTAATATTATTCTTAATTATACCTTTTTATTCAATATATATTGCAGTTAAAAGAGAAAAAACAATAAATAAAAATAAAGTAGAGAAATATAAGAAACCAAGACTTTTAACTCATATTAAAAAGGATAAATTTATTGAATTTGTGTTAAATTCTAAAATTGATTATTATATTCATGCAAATTATGCTGATTATGACAATTTTGATGAAGATAAACAAAAAGAAATAAAAATAGAAGCATTAAACAATTTAAAAACTCAATTAGATAAAATAATTGATGAAAAAAAGAATATTTTAAATGAAAAATAAATTTAGTTTTAAAAATCAATTGTCTGATCTGCTTGAATTGGATTGCTATTCCAAGCTTTAAGAGAACTCCATTCATCAAATGGACTTGTCCAGAATATGTCGTTTTGTGGTAATCCTAAAGGTAAAAAGACTTCACAGCACATGTAAAGACTTCCAGTATCAATAAACCGTTCTGCTACTCCTATTTGATTACCATTAATTCCAATAGCTAACCAGTTACCCTGTAAGAAATTTTGATTATTTTGAAACTGAGTTCTAAGTACTTGTGTTAATCCGCAACGAACTTGTGCAGGACTAATATTTGATGGGAGAATTCTTATTAAAGAAGCCTGTGCTAATGCATGGAAAATACCAGTTCTATAAGCTAATGATTCCCCAACAAGAGGATATGTGCCTGTTGGTGAAATGATTCTTTCTAATTGTGAAGCTAGCCTGCTTGTTCTCATTAACTGTTTATTTAGAAATTCATTTCCTTTTGTATTGTATTTTCTCATAATCATTAAAATATCATTTAACATTGGATGAATAATAGTACTGTTTTCATAACCTGCTTTAAAATTAGGTCCGTCTGTGTAAATTCCATCTCCCAAATACCATTCATCCCAAAATTTGAATACACCATAATTTAATCTTTCAAAATCACATTCTCCAGTGAATTCTAAAAGTGCTGCTTCAATCATTGAAGTGTAAAGTAACCAGTGATTATCATAAGGAGCTATTATTCTTGTATTTTTGAGTTCTGTAATTATTCTAGCTTGAACATCTATTTGTAAGTTAGACCATATTTGATTTTGAGATCTGAGTAATCCTTGAGCAAAAATAGCTGATTCCCTTAATGCATATTTAGGTTCTGTGAAATTAAGATAGTCTTCATTATTAGGATTAACTGCATTTTCAATAGCTTTTAAAGTTAGATTAATGTATTTTTCTCTTATTCTCCCTTCTTCTGATGCATCAGCGCCTAAATTTAACCATGGAGAAATACCTCCAAAGACTCTTGAGAATGCTTCAAGGTGAGAAAATTTTTTCATATCTTCGGATAATGATTCATAGGGCATGTTTTTCTTTAAACTACCCTTTTTTAAATTATATAAAACGGGACGTGCAATTTTTTCCACAGTTTCAATCCAAAATGCTCTATCTTCCCAAACAGCAGGTTCTCGACGAAATTCAACTTGAGAAAAGTCATCAGGAACATTTTCATTTTTTTTAAAACGCCCAAAAATAGATTTGCTCATAATAGTATATTTTATTATGCATAATATATAAATTTTAATAATGTATATTTTTTAAAAAAAATAAAATATATTTAATGAAATATTTTTATATTAACTAAATTATTTATAAGAGGTTTAATATGCCAAAAACAATGTCAGAAAAGATATTAGCTAGAGCTAGTGGTAAAGACGAGGTTGAGGCTGGAGATATTGTATTTGCAAATATTGATGTTGCAATGGTTCACGATTTAACAGGCCCGCTTGCAGTACAATCATTTAATGAGATTGGAACAGAAAAAGTATGGGATTCTTCTAAAATTGTAATTCCTTTTGACCATCAAGTCCCAGCTGATTCTATTGACTCAGCTAATAATCATATTATAATGAGAAAATTCGTAAAAGAACAAGGTATTGATAATTTTTATGATGTAAATGTTGGTGTATGCCACCAAATCCTACCAGAATTAGGCCATATAGTTCCTGGAGAGGTTGTTGTTGGTGCAGATTCACACACCTGCACTCATGGAGCTTTAGGAGCATTTTCAACAGGTATTGGATCTACTGACATGGCTATGGTGTTTTCTGAAGGAACACTATGGTTTAAAGTACCTGAAACTAATAGGTTTGAAGTAACCGGAAAACTCAAAGATAATGTTTATGCAAAAGATGTTATTTTAAACATTATTGGCAAAATGGGTGTTGATGGTTCAACTTACAAAGCATGTGAATTTGCAGGTGAAACCATTAGCAATATGAGTGTTTCTGATAGAATGGTTCTTTCAAATATGGCTATTGAAATGGGTGGAAAAACAGGTTTAGTAGAACCTGATGAAAAAACCATAAAATATGTAGAAAGCCGATCAAACAAACCTTACAAAGTATTTAAAACTGATTTAGATGCTGATTCATTAACAGTTTATGATATAGATGTAAGTGAACTTGAACCACAAGTCGCATGCCCTAACAATGTAGATAATGTGAAACCGGTTAGTGAAGTGGACCAAGAAATAGACCAGGTATTTTTAGGATCCTGTACAAATGGTAGGCTTAGTGATTTAAGAGATGCTGCTAAAATATTAAAAGGAAAACAAGTAGCAAAAGGAACTAGAATGTTAGTTATTCCTGCTTCTAAAGAAGTTTACTCAAAAGCACTTGATGAAGGATTACTTAAAATATTCGTTGATGCAGGTGCACTTGTATCAGCACCATGCTGCGGACCTTGTCTTGGAGGACATACAGGAATTATAGGTCCTGATGAAGTCAGCCTTTCAACATCAAACAGAAACTTCAAAGGAAGACAAGGAAGCCCTGATGGAAAAGTTTACTTATCTTCAGCCGCAGTAGCTGCTGCATCTGCAATTGAAGGAAGAATTGTGACTCCGGAGTGATTAATATGAAAGGAAAAGTATGGAAATTTGGAAATGATATTGATACAGACATTATCCTCCCAGGAAGATATTTAATCTACACAGATGAAGAAAGATTATCACAACATTGTATGGAAGGTTTAGATGCTGATTTTAATGAAAAATTCAACAAAGGAGACTTTATTGTAGCTGGAAATAATTTTGGATGCGGTTCTTCACGTGAACATGCACCAATAGCTCTTAAAGGAATAGGTGTTGCTGCTGTAATTACAGAATCATTTGCAAGAATATTCTATAGAAACGCTACAAATGTAGGAGTCCCATTACTTGAAGCACCAGGCATAACCAAACTTGTAGAACAAGGAGATGAAATTGAAGTCGATATGGAGAATGGAACAATCACCGCAGAAAATGGTGAAACCATAACCTTTAAAAAATTACCTCCATTAATGTTAGAAATTCTAGAAAAAGGTGGTTTAATTGAATACCTCAAACAAAAAAACCAACAATAAATATCAAATTGCAGTAGTTCCAGGAGATGGAATTGGTCAGGAAGTTATGGATGCGACAATCTCTGTTTTAGATGGTCTTAATTTAAATTTTGACTATGTTTATGGAGAAGCTGGTGATGAATGTATGGAAAAAAACGGTGTTCCACTTCCTCCTGAAACTCTTGAAATAATAAGAAATTCAGACGCATGTTTATTTGGAGCTGCTGGTGAAACTGCTGCTAATGTAATTGTAAAAATACGTCAAGAAATGAAAATGTTTGCAAACTTAAGACCTGTAAAATCATATCCTAACACCAAATCACTATCTGACGGTATAGACTTTATGATTGTTCGTGAAAACACAGAAGGAATGTATATTTCCGATGAAGAGGAATACACTGAACAAGGAGCTATTGCAAGACGTATTATTACCCGTAAAGCTGAAGAACGGATTATCAGATATGCTTTTGAATATGCAAAAGAAAATAATAAAAGCAAAGTGACTGCAGTTCATAAAGCAAATGTATTGAAAAAAACAGACGGATTATTTAAAGAAATCTTTTATGAAGTTGCTAAAGACTATCCGGATATTGAAACTGAAGACTTTTATGTAGATGCAACTGCAATGTACCTTATTACAAACCCGCAAAATTTTGAAGTTATTGTAACTACAAACCTTTTCGGAGATATCTTATCAGATGAAGGTGCAGGTATTGTTGGAGGGCTTGGATTATTACCTTCAGCAAATATTGGAGAAGAAGGAGCATTATTTGAACCTGTACACGGTTCTGCACCAGATATTGCAGGTCAAAAAAAGGCAAATCCAACAGCGATGCTTCTTTCAGCTGTAATGATGCTTAGATACATCGGCGAAAATGAAGCAGCTGACAAATTAGATAAAGCTATTCTAAAAGTTTTAACTGAAGGCAAAGTACTAACCGGAGATTTAGGCGGATCTGCAAATACATTTGAAATGGCAGATGAAATTAAAGAAAATCTATAAGTGATAAAATGAGTTTAGGGAATTTAAAATCTGGAATAACAGCAATTATTCCAACATGTAAAGGAGAGGAATATATTGAAAACCTATTAAATTCTCTTAAAAACCAAACAATTGATTATAATCTTTTTGAAGCTATTTTCATTGTTAATGGAGAACTTGATAGTACAACTCAAATTATTGAAAACTTTCAAAAAGAAAATCCTGAAATAAATATAATACTTGCAAATAGTAAGGTCGGCGTGTGTCCTGCACGTAATGTAGGAATAGAACTTGCAAGCAGAGAATACACGATATTCATAGATGATGATGATTTTATAAGTCCAAAATACTTTGAAAAATTATTAGAACATGCCAAACCAGGCAGAATTGTTATTGGTACTTTTATGAATAAAAACGAGTTTACAGGAGAAATTGAAGAATTTTACCTAACACCACCTCTTCTTAAAACTAGTGGAATAGTTGAAGATGCATATAGCTATATGCCGGATATTCTTGTTATTACAACAGACAAATTAATACCAACAGCTAATGTTAAAAACTCAAAATTTAATCCAAACCTTAAAAATGGAGTAGACATTGGATATTACTCTATATTTTATGCAGAAAACGATTTTGAATTTTATGTAGTGGATAAAGATGAAGATGCAGTATACTATAAATGTGATAGATTTAACTCTATTTCAAGAAAACCATTATCTTATGATTTTAATATAAGTGATCGTTTAAAAGTGATAAATGATATAAATAAAGGTATTAAATTAGCTAAAACTCAGGAAAGAAAAAGTTTTATTGAAACATTGAGTGGAGGTCAGGTTAACAAAATAAACGAATATCTAAAGGAACATCCTGAAGATTTAGAAAGAGTAATAAAAGATATCAATAGTTATAACTATGATTTTTTCCCATATAAGTATTTAAATGAAGATTTAAACTTACTCAATAAACCTAATAATGAATTAATCATATCATATGCATTTTCACCTACAAATACTGCTACAAGTAATGTAATAGCTAAAAAAATATTATCTGAAAAAAATAATGTTAGTGTAATCTGTGCAAAATTAGATAACTTAGATAAAGATTATTCATTTGAAAAAATAGTAAATCAATTTATTATTGATAAAATGGTAATTGATCTTCCTTATGAAATAACTTTAGAAAATATGAAGCAATTTGCAGACAGTGGAATGGTAGAATTAAATAAACGGCCAATATATGATAAAATATACAGCATAGCTAATTTCACACCATCTCATCTACTTGCTTATTACTATAAATTAAAATATGACACTTTCTGGAGTGCTGAGTTTTCAGACCCCCTAATATATAATATGAACGGAGATTATCAAAGCCCCCCAATTGAAGATGAAATTTTAGTAAATAAAATAAATGAAACACTACCTGAGGGTTTTGATAAAATAAAATCCACAGACACTATTAATTTTGTTTTAGAATACATTACATATGTTTTTGCTGATGAAATTATTTTTACAAATGAAAATCAGAAAGATGTGATGATTGAAAACTTCCCAAAACTTAAAGAAATCATTGATAAAAAGGCAAAAATCAGCCATGCTCAAATTTTAGATGAAAAATATTATTATTTAAAAGAAAGCGAATACCCAATTGATAATAACTATATTAATTTCGCTTATTTTGGAGTAATATTTGGAAATAGAAATTTTGAATCAATCATAAATGGTTTTGATAATTTAGCGGATGAATATAAAGATAAATATAGGCTTCATTTATTCACTCCAAACAAAATCATGTTTGAGCAGATTTTAAATTCAGATATTCTTTCAAAAACTACAATAAATCCGAATATTGAATTTTTGGAATTTTTAAATCTTACAAAAAAATTCGATGTTTTAATTGTAGAAGATACTGTAACTGATGGCCTATACTCTAAAAATCCATTCTTACCTTCAAAATTATCAGATTATAGAGGAAGTGGAACAGATATTTGGGCTATTTGTGATAATGGAAGCATAATGAATAAAATCAATACCAAATACAAATCACAAATAAACAACACACTCTCCTCTAAAAACACGATTAACCAAATAATGTCTGATAAACTAAATTCAAATACAAGTTTAAAAGAACTTGACCTGGAAAAATATCTAAAAAAAAGAAATATTCATTTAACAAAGAAGATAGAAGAATTAATCTCTGTTGCTGAAAGTGAATTCAGAAAAGATGCAGAATATGAATCTAGAATTAGAAGTTTAGAGGCTGAAAATAATAAATTAAAAAAAGAGCTGGAAAAGGGAACTTTGAAAAAAATATTGAAAAAGATTAAAAACTAAAAAAATTATATTGGTATATAAGTTAATATGAGGAGACAATAAAAAAATGAAAATATTAGGAAAAAGAATTACAAAACTACAATTTGCTGCTTTATTTATCATACTTATTATGGTTTTAAGTGCAGTAGCAGGATTTATACTTTTAGTATTCGGACAATAAAAAAAGGAATGATATAAATGGTTAAATATAAAATAGGTGCAGTAGTAGCAGAATTTAATTACGATATAACACAAATGATGTTAGGACTTGCAAAAGAAGAAGCAAAAGCTAGAGATTGTGAAATCACACAAGTAGTTACAGTTCCAGGCGTCTTTGATATGGGGCTAATTGTTAAAAAATTACTTGAAAAAGATGATATTGATGCTGTAGTAGCCATTGGTGCAGTAATTGAAGGTGCAACAGACCATGATCAAATTGTAGCACAACATGCATCCCGTAAAATCGCAGACTTATCATTAGAATATGAAAAACCAGTAACCCTCGGTATTAGTGGACCTGGAATGACCCGTCTTGATGCACACAGACGTATTGACATGGGTAAAAAAGCAGTTGACGCAGCTATTAAAATGTGTGACAGATTAAAAGAAATTTAGATGATTAAATGGAAATTTTAAAACCTAATCAATTAAAAGAAAAGTTTAAAGACCCATGGGTTGCACCCTACGAAAAAGTTCTAACACTAGTAGATGGAAATAAAGTGGAATTAATAGAATTCCACCCTTGCATATCCGGATCCCACTGGTTACTTAACCAATATAAAAACAACAGTGAGTTAATTGATTCTGCATATCGAGATGGAAATAAACATGTTTACTCTTGCCATGTTGGAAGGGCTCCTCTTGACCTTAAAGCTAGTTTTAATGCAGCTGGAATAGATGAAATAACTATTGAAGGAGATGAAGTTAAAGTAACACACGCAGGACTTGCCGGTGCAGGTGTTGGAGCTGGAATGTGCAGAGGAATGGGTGAAGGAGTTAAGTATATTGAACTTATAGAAGCTGGTGGCGGTTCAAAACCTGGAAAAGCAACAGTAGTAACCCCTAAACTTGAAAAGGTAGTAATAGGTATTGATGATACAGATACCAAAGACGAAGGTGCTACCTGGACAATGGCCCATAATTTAGGTGTTGAACTTAAAAAAGAAGGTTTTGAATATTTAGATCATATTATAGTTCAACTATACCCACACAACCCTCATAAAACCCAGAATTGTGTTTCTATCGCACTTACTTTTGCTGTTGAAAGTGATAAAAAAGAAAATCTTATTAAAAGAACAATAGAACTTCTTAAAAGAGACACATTATCAGATAAAACTGCTATAGCTATTTTAGAAGGTCTTGATATTCCTTCAAAATTAAGAGAATATTCAATTGCAACAAAAAGTGGAATGATGGATGTTGAAACTGCTGAAAAAGTTGCTGAAGAGTTGAATATTCCTTTAATTGCCGTTACAGGAGATCAGGGAAAAGTAGGTGCATTAGCTGCTCTTGGTCTTTATAATGATGTTGAAGAAGCAGTAAAAGTTTATGATAAAAAATAAACTTTCTTTTTTTATTTTTCAGTATTTTCTACTTATAATGTATACATCAACTTATAATAGATTTTTAAGTCCTTAAAATAAAAAAAAAGAAGCAGATTAGATTTAATCTGCTTAAATATATTATTTAATTTTTTTTCTGTCTAAAGAAATTACATCCTATGACAAATAATGCTAATAGTAATACTAAAATTGGATTACCAGTAGCTTTTTTAACATCGTTTTGAACATCAGAAATATCTTGGGAATCTTCAGAATTCACATCATTTTGAGCATTAGAATTCCTTTCTACAGCACTATTCTCTTCTTCAATATTAAATGTGGCTGAATTATCATTATCTGGAACAGTAAAGTTACAATTTACAGTGTTCATAAATTTATACTTATAACCAGAAGTATTTAAAGTTCTACCGTCCTCATAATATAATGTATCATAAGTAGGTACAGTTGCCTTATAACCTTCCACAACATTAGTAAGGTTTTTCCCAACTAAATCTTTATTATCCCCATTATTAACATTGTCTTCTTTACCAATAGTCTTAACTCCCTCTATGACATATATAATATTATCTCCTGGAGCCAAATAGCCATATAACTTTCCATCTTTATCAAATAATTTTTCAAAAATATCTGAAATATTATTTAAATCAAAATTTGGATGAGTATAATTATCCACAGGTTTAGGAATAATATCTGAAGGAGCTTTAAATGGATCATAAAAAGGACCTTCAACAGATAGTTTGTCTCCAATAGTATGATTTAATTGGAATATATAATCAGTACTATTTATCATCCTGTAAATACCATCACCATATTTCAATGATCTATATCCATTAATCTCCCCATTTATACCATAGACCGGTTCAAGAGCACTAGTATTAATAAGAGGAGATCCTACAGGAACAGATGAAGGAAGTTTATCAGCAGGATAATAAATATTTTCATTATCTTGAGAAGTGTTTACTTCAGTACTGTTAATGCCAGAATCTTCTGCACAAACAAATCCAATACCTGATATTAAAACAACGAATAATATCAAACATGAAATAAATTTTTTCATATCAAATCTCTCCATAGTTACAACATACATTAGCAAATATGTAAATAAAATTTTACTATGTAATTAAATTTTTACACTTACTAGTATTTAAATATAATTTAAAAATTGAGGATTTTATTATCTAAAATCCTTTTTAAGAAACTATCTTTCAGTTTTATATACCAAAATTATTCTAGTATCTTATAAATTCTAAGAAGTTTCCCTCATTGGTATTTAGAAAATGAGCACGAGAGCTAACAGTATCATTCATAATGTCAATTTCAATTTTATGATCTTTAAGTTCATACACATAACTTGTATTATCAAATGAACCCATCTCATAATTTAAATATCCGATAATTACACCATTATAAGTTATACTATAACTTTTATTTTCTTCAAAACAACCAATTAAATATCCATAAGACTGATTATCCACTTTAACTTCAAATTTGGTTGCATTACTATCTATATCACTAATAATGAAATTATCCTGAAGTGTAACATTATTAACATCTCCTATTTTATGATGTCCTACTGTGCCTTCAAAAATTTTATTTAATCGACTATTCTGAATTGAATCTCCGTCTTGAACATTTAAAGCTTCTTTAACTTCAATTGGAAGTCTTATTATCGAATATTCTCCTTCTCTAGTGCCATTAATACCATATAATTGTCCATTAATAGTCATGTAATCGCCGATGCCAAGCCCTAAAGTATCCAAGGCATCTGAAGGCATGCGAATAATATTAGATTCATTTTGAATAGCTGTATCAATAGAAAACGGCCCTCTAACCGCTATGGCATTGTCCACCCTATCAGAATAAATTATAAGATTTCTTGAAGAAGGTTCTATTGAAATAGACCCGTCTTGAAAAGTTGCAGTTCCTAAAAATGTTGAAATCATCAAAACTAAAATAATAACAGAAATAAGAACCGGAAAATGTATTTTAATAAAAGATCTGATAAGATTATTTCTAGGTATTCTTTTAAACATTGCAGCAGATTTTAAAATCACTTTAATTAAATAATAAATAGATAATGCAATTCCAATAACTACAACTAAAACTCCCACTTCTAATGGAACAGGCTTTACAAAGAAAATAGTGAATAATCCTAAAATGATTAATGACAATCCAACAATAAGCATTCTAATGTAAAAACCAATATTATCAATCATAACTACTCTGCCGTACTTATTTGCACGATCAATAATGGTTCTTACAACTTCATTAGCCATTATATGTAAATCAGACAATGGGGACATGTCATGTTCTATCTCACCGATATCCACTTCTGTAATTGAAATACCATGAACATCAGCATCTAAGACTATTCCCACATCCACCCCATAATCAGGTTCAAAATTGATTTTTTTAAGAGCAGACTTTTTAGCAGCAAACTGTCCGCTTAATGGTTGTTCAAAAGAAATTTCAGGGAAAAAAAAGTTTAAAAGAGGTTTTGCAGTTAGTTCAGTTACTCTGCCACTTGCACGAGCAAATCTAGTTTTTGTAATTTCAGTTTTACCCTCTAAAATTGGTTTAATCATAGCATTGACTTTATTGGATGTGAGGTTAGATATGTCTGCATCAATGAAAGCTATAATATCCGCATCAGTGAAATTATAACCTGTTTTTATAGCTTCACCTTTACCTTTATTTTTTTCATGACTGATGACAGTTGCACCTGCTTCTTGAGCAATTTTAGCTGTATCGTCAGTAGAACCATCATCGACTACAATAATTTCATCCACATAACTTACTTTTTTTATAACATCAATAACGTCTTTAATGTTTTCAGCCTCGTTGAAAGCTGGAAGAATTACTGCAACATTTTGATAAATCTTAGTTGAAGATTTAAAGGTAGCTAATAAAAAAGTAAGCAATACTAGAAACCAAGCCAAAATATTCACCATAGAATTTTTAAATATTATAATAAAATATGTTGTTTAATCACTATAAAAGTTTTTATAAGATAGCCTATATTGAAATCCTGTAAAAGTTTTTACAATTGAAATTATACTTCGTGCAATATAATTAAGTAGTCTTGAATCATAAAAGTTAAAGCATTATCAATTTAATTGTAGAATATTTTTTTTAAACTGTGGAAGCATATTAACTGTTATAAAAAGAAAATTAGAAGTACACAAATTTGAAATAATGAAACTAACTTCAAAACAACATCTACAATATCGTCCAATTAACCAAATTAAAAATGAAAAAATAATATAATCAATATTATTTTTCCAAATCATTTAATTTTATACAATTCTTTCCTGATTAAATATGAGATATATCATCAGATATTTGGCTATAGATACAAAGTATCCGTCTCATATTAGAATAATTCAAGAAGAATCAGCAACATGTAAAGTTATTGACATAAATAAGATGATTCTCATTTAAAGTACTATCTACAACTTCAGATGAATCATTGTCATAAT
>CAYPJH010000149.1:0-1800 GCA_964411035.1 uncultured Methanobrevibacter sp.
ATTCAACATCAACGGAGTATTGTATAATAGGATAACTGATGCTGATGGTCTTGCAAAACTAAACATCAACTTAATGGCAGGAGAATACATCATAACAACAATGTACAATGGTTTAAGTGTAGGAAACACCGTAACAGTCAAACAAAATTAATATAAAGGGAAATTTTCCCTTTCTTTTTTTTTATTTTTCTAATTGCTGATTTTTCAGACTTGTTTAAAATATCAATATAAAAAATAAACATAAAATATAATATTAACTTAATATATGTTCAATTATATTTTCATAAATGAATTCAATAAAAATTATTTTGCTCTTTTTTAAATAGCATATTTTTTTATTTAATGGTTGTTAAAAGATATTTTTTTAAAAAATTCCCTTATTTTATTAAATAAATTGGAAATTGTATTATTAAACTAAGTTTACTGATAGTTAAGCGGTATTTAATTATTTATATATTCAAATTTATAGTATAAATTATCAATTTAATTAGATTAATTTGATAATAATTTATAATGGTGTAATGTTTGAAGAAAAATTATATTTTATTCAATTAAATTTAATCTAACAATTCTTTTTATTGGGGTATTGTTTTTCATGAAAAAAAGTTTATTTTTTATGTTTATATTGTTTATATCTATAGCTGCAGTTGCGGCTGAAGATTTAAATGAATTTGAAACTTCAACTATCTCTAATTATGATTCTAATTATTATGTTGATTTAGGCGGTGATGATTCTAACTTAGGTGATGTTAATAGTCCTTTTAATTCAATTAAAAAAGCTATTTCTGAATCTAATTCAAAAAATGCTGTTACAATACATTTAAACGACGGTATTTTTAAAGGGCTGAATAATACTATGCTTACAATTAATAAGGCTCATCTCAGTCAGGGAGGTTCTATTACAATAATAGGTAATGGTCCAGATAGAACTTTTATTGATGGTGAAAATGCTTATTATGTTTTTAATATAAAATCAGATACTATTTTATATTTAAAAGATTTGTCTATAATTAATTGTAAAAGTGTTGATGGTGGTGCTATTGAAAACAATGGTGAATTAATTATTAACAACTGTCTGTTTAAGGATAATAGGGCAATTTCAGATGGGGGTGCAATTCACATGGCAGAAAGGAGTAGTTGCACAATTACAGATTCCACATTTGAAAATAATTTAGCATATAGGGGAGGTGCAATTTATAGTTTTAAATCAGAATTAATGATTGATAATTGTACTTTTATTAAAAATAAGGCAGAAGGATCTGACTTTGATATAGTAGAGGGAGGTGCAATTTGTATATATAATTACTACAAAACAATTCCAACAATCTCCAATTCTCGTTTTATTAATAATTCTGCAACTTCATATCAGTTTAGGATTTTTGAGACTACATTAGGTGGTTCAATTTCTATGCAAAGAGCTAACTTAATCAATGATACTTTTATTAATTCTTCTGCAAATGGTAACTTGGCAGAAGGAGGCTCTTATTATTCTGATCCTAAATATTTAAACACCATTTCTAACATATTGAGAATTAATTCTTCTGTTAATGGAGTTTTCGAAGAAAACATATTTCCTCAAAATTATGATGGTGAATATTCAAGTCCTATAGAATATTATGTTTCTCCAAAAGGTGATGATTTAAATGGAAATGGTTCTAAATCAAATCCATTCAATTCAATAAAAAAAGCAATCGACGAATCTTCTGGAAAAACAAATAAGTTAACAATTTATTTATTGGAAGGTGTTTATAAAGGATTAAAAAATCTTAACTTAAACATATCAAAATCAATGAATATTAA
>CAYPJH010000150.1:0-8822 GCA_964411035.1 uncultured Methanobrevibacter sp.
ATTCTCACATCAGAAAAAATTTCAAAATCTTTACTTTTTCTAAGTTCATCGTATACTGTGTAGTCAGGCCTTACAAGTAAAAGTATATCTGCAGTGTTTTCCATTTCACCTTCTAAAGGAGCATATTGGGATATGGAGTCAGGTAATTGCAGGTCTCTTGGAGATTCCATTGTTTTTACAATTTTTCCAGAATCACTATAAAATTTAGCTAAAGATTGTACAAAAGTACTTTTACCTGCTCCCGGAGATCCAGAAACCAGAATTCCTTCAGCACTTTGTTCAATTCTTTTCATTAACTTATCTGAAATATTATAGTCCTTCAAATCCATATTGATAATAGGCCTTACAATGGTTATTTCCAAGGAATCGGCAAATGGGGGTTTTGCCATTGTAATTCTAAATTCTCTTAACTGTACAACAGCAGCGCCATTTTTATTAATTTCTATAAATGATTTTGGATCATTTCTACCATTTCTTAATATTTCATCAACATGGCTTCGGATTTCTCCATAAGTTAATTTTTTATCATCAATTTCGACAAGGGATATTTCACCAGGTTTTCCTTTCTTGGCAAGAGGTGCCACATTTTCTTTAAGATGTACAGACATTGTATACTCATCAAAATACTTTAGAAAACTAGGTTCTTTATAGTCATAACTTTGTTCTTGTTCAATGTAGTATACATTAATTCCTTGTGCTTTAGCAGTTTCAGCTTGAACTTTATCATTTGTAAGTAAGGTAGCAAATTCCTCACGAGCAACATCCCGAATTATTGCATCAATCTCACCTATGTTTGAATGTTTAATGTCGTAGTTTGTAGGACGTTTTCCTGTAATTGTAATTGTTAGTTCATCATTTTCATTTGCTTCTTGAAGTTTTTGAAGTTCTTTAAGTCCATCAAAACCGCTTATTCTATTTTCATTTGCTTGATGTTCTAGTTCACATATTACAGCTTCAGGAACTATTATTTCCGGACAATTTAAATTTTTTTCTTCTATAAGTTTACTGATAGCTCCTTCAATAACTGCACTTGTATCGGGAACTATTGTTTGTAGTTCAGCTGTTTCCACTTTTCTCTCCCCTAATATATATCTTCTGGATTAAACAGTCTTTCTGATATTGTTTCTATATCATCATTTTTAAGCTTACAGGGATTAGGTTTTTTATCAATATTAAGTTTTCTAAAGAAACAGGAATAATATCCTTCATGGCATGCTGCTCCATTTTGTTTTATTTTTAAAATTACAGCATCCATATCACAGTCTACCAAGATTTCTTTAACTTCCTGAACGTGTCCGGAACTTTCACCTTTTAACCATTGTTTGTTTCTTGAAGTACTCCAGTAATGTGCTTTTCCAGTTTCAATTGTTTTTTTAAGTGCTTCTTCGTTCATATTAGCTACCATTAATATTTCATTACTTTCATAATCTTGTGCAATGGCAGTTATAAGTTTTTCTCCATTTATTTCATGTCTAAAATTAATATTCATTTTATTCATCTTCTTTTATTATATCTGCTAAATCATCAATATTCACTATTGTCTGCTGACCGGTTTCCATGTCTTTTAATGTAACTTTATTTTCTTCAAGCTCTTTAGGTCCAACAATAGCAACTTTCGGAACTTTTAAATTATTTGCATAGTTCATAAGTTTCTTAAACTTTTTACGGTTTAAATCCACATCACAAGCTATATCTGATCTTCTAAGCATTTGTGCTATTTCAAATGCTTTAGATCGAACACTATCATTAATTGGAGCTACATAAATATCAATATGTGAATCTAACTCTTTTTTACTTTGAAGCTCTTCAATTGCATTCATTAATCTATCAAATCCGAATGCAAAACCAGTAGATTCTATTTCATCTCCTCCAAAGACTTTAATTAAACTGTAAGTTCCTCCACCACAAACCTGCTTTTGGGCTCCTAGCTCAGGAATATAAACTTCAAATACAATTCCAGTATAATAATCAAGTCCACGGGCAACTCCAAGGTTTATTGTATAGTTTTCAACACCAAAACTAGTTAAAGTATCTACTAGTTGAGTAAGCTCATCAAAGGCTTCCTGAGGTTCAGGATAATCTTTTATTAAATTTTCAATGTCTGTCAGGATGCTTTTATCTCCAACAAGATCAATCAAATCAATCAGAACATTGCTTAATTCTTCATTATTAATTAATGGATTCTCCCCGGCCAATGATTCTTTTAAAAGATCCTTATCTCCTTTATCAATAATAATCATAATTTCTCTTTGGGTTTCAGGAGAGATGTCAAAATGTTTAAATAAACCGCGTATAATACCTAAATGATTTATATTAATATCTGAAGTTGTAATTCCAAGTTTATTTAAAGAATCATTACACATTGCAATTACTTCAGCTTCCCCTTCAGGAGATTTGGCTCCTATCAATTCACACCCGAATTGCCAAAATTGTCTAAAACGGCCTTTTTGAGGACGTTCATATCTAAAACAGCTGCCATAATAATAAAGTTTAATAGGTTTGGAAGATGTTTTTTGAAGTTCATTAAGATATAATCGTGCAACAGGTGCTGTAATTTCAGGTCTTAAAGCTAATTCACGTTCAGATTTATCTTTGAAATTATATAATTGATCTATTATTTCCTCTCCGGATTTAGTTGTAAATAATTTTAATTCTTCAAAAAGAGGAGTTTTAATTTCTTGATAACCATAATTTTCAAAAACACTTCTAAGTGAATTTTCAGCTTCTTTTCTAAGCCTCATCTCTTCAAATAAAAAATCTCTTGTTCCTCTGGGTTTGTTAAAGTCCATTTTTTATCTCCAATTAATTTATAATATTTAAATATATATGGATTTTCATTAATAAATAGATATTTAATACTAAAATATTTTATTATATTAAATCAATAATTTTTACTATGACAATTAAAGGAAGTACAAATGTTGTTGGATTAATTGGAAATCCTGTTGAACATAGTTTTTCCCCACCAATGCATAATGCAGCTTTTAAAAAACTTAATATGGATTATGTATATGTTCCATTTAATGTTTTGCCGTTAAATCTTGAAAAAGCTATTAAGGGGGCTGATTCACTTAACATTAAAGGTTTGAATGTTACAATCCCCCATAAGATAGAGGTAATGAAATATCTAAAAGAAATTGATGAGATAGCTCAATTAATAGGAGCAGTAAACACAATAGACTTCAAAACATTAAAAGGATATAATACTGATGGAATCGGAGCAGTTAAAGCTATTAATGAGATAACCTCCATTAAAGATAAAAAGGTAGTTTTAACAGGTGCCGGAGGAGCTGCAAGAGCAATATCATTTTACCTTGCTAAAGAAAAACCTGAAAGTCTTGTAATTTTAAATAGAAACACAAAACGCTCAGATAGTTTGGCAAGTGATGTTTTAAATTCAAAATTAATCTCCAATGTTGAAAGCGACTCAATATCTGAAATTAACAAATATATTAAAGATGCAGATATTTTAGTTGACAGCACTCCTTTAGGAATGTATCCTCATGTAAATGACATGCCTGTAGCAACATCTGAAATGATGCATGAGGATTTGGTAGTAAATGATATTGTTTACAACCCTAACCAGACAGCCCTTTTAAAAGAAGCAATCAAAGCAAATGCAAAACCGGTATACGGGATTAAAATGCTTTTATATCAGGGAGCAGAAAGCTTTAAAATATGGACAGGTCAAGATGCTCCAATAGATGTAATGGAAGATGCATTAAAACAAACACTTAATATTGATGGTTAAAATGGATTTTATATTTGATTTAATAGGCAATTCTGAACCAGAAAAGTTTACAGACTCTAAAAAAGATGTTTTGAAATATTTAAAAATCATTGGTGTAGATACCCGTTTTATAAGCTACACAAAAGAAAACATTTACATAAACAATTTAAGATTTTCAAAATTTTCAAGAAAAAGGGAAAAAACATTTAATAGCCAGTATCCCAGTATTAAAATAGTTAGATCAAGCCTATTTCAAAAAATATGTTCAAAATCATCAAAAGTATTATCTAATCTAGAACCTAAAGACAAAATTCTAGTTCCAGACACAGACGAGCCATTAAATAAGCTAATGTACATTATTTTAGAACCATACACCAGAAAATATGGTATTGAACTTGTTTTTAATGGAAATCATGATTTAACAGCAGATTCGTTAATATTGGATAAACAGGTAAATAATATTTTTTCAGATATTTTTAAAGGAGAAGGAATCAATTTCAGCAGAAAAAACGAAAAAACCATTTATCCTTTAATCAATGTTTCTAAAGACTGGATTAATAGCTTTTTTGAAAATATGGGATGGGAAAAATTAGATGATGATTCTAAAAACTTAGCTAGTGAATTCATGAATTTTCTAGAGGATGTTGCCCCCCAATATAAGGACAATGTTTTAAAAGCATCAAGTTTTATAGAAGAAAAATTAAAAGTCAAAAAGTGATGTTTGAACATTCTTTTTCTTCTCTTTCTTTTTTTCTTTTGAAGTATTTTTAACAGATTTAGAATCTTTAACGGGTTTCTCATCAATTTTATCTGTTTTTTTACTTTTAGCAGGTTTTGTTTTTTCAATGATTTTATTAGCTAACTCTTCATTTCTCTTTTTCTTTTTTTCTTTTGAAGTATTTTTAACAGATTTAGAATCTTTAACGGGTTTTTCATCAATTTTATCTGTTTTTTTACTTTTAGCAGGTTTTGTTTTTTCAATGATTTTATTAGCTAACTCTTCATTTCTCTTTTTCTTTTCTTCTTCACGCATTTGTGCTTTTTGCTTTTCCATTTTTGCTATAACTTTTTTTGGAATAGCTCTTGATCTGAATCGCTTTATTTCATCTTTTTCAAGACCTAAAAAGTCTGAGATTTCCCATGCAAGTTCATTATTCTTAAACATTATCTCTAAATATGGAAACATGGAAATAGCTACAGAATTTGAAATATGCATCTTGTCACTCATTTTTTTAGCAATTTCATCTCTCAAGTTTCTTTTTCCGCGATTTTTACTCATTTTAGAGAAAATAGTTGGTGTAACAATTTTTGAAAATCCTTTATATTTGCTTTCCTTAGAACTGGATACTCCTACGCCCATGAAATCTGTTGCATATTTCCAATAACCATAATTTCTACTTCTTTGAGCTCTTCCAAAGTATAAATCTGCTTTAGCTATATTTTCATAAGCTTTTTTAAGATCATTTTTTTTCTTATATCTTCTTGGAATATTCTCAGCAATATACTCCATTACAAGTGTAGGGTCTTCTTCAACGTGCAGTGCAGTTTTTACTTTACTTGGTGTTTCGCTATTTAAGGTTATGCCTACTGCATCGAAAATGGTGGATCTTTCATCTTTTTTACTTATCTTTTCAATATCGGAAAGTTCTAGAACTTCATTTTCATTAGCTAATGCCTGAAAAGTATTTAAAGCAGAACGCATATCCCCATTAGCTCTTTTAGCCAATTCTTTTAAAGCAGCAGGATTTGCTTTTATGCCTTCTTCGTTAGCTATTTCCTTTAAAATTCTATTAACTGTATTAGTATGAACTTTTTTCATTTTAATGACTTCGCATTTAGTTTTAATGGTTGTTAAACGTTTGCTGTAAAAGTCATTAGCTATTAAAATTAAAGGATGTTTTGTATTTTTAATAATTTGACCGATAGCTGCTACTCCACCTTTATCATTGGTTCCATGAATCCCGTCTACTTCATCAAGGATTATAACCTTGTGGTTATCGGAAAAAAATGATTTTGTAGTTGATGATTCTCCAACAGTGTTTAAGATAATGTCTTTAGAACGTTTATCTGAAGCATTAAGTTCTACACATTCTCCAAATTGATCAGCTATTAGATGGGCTAACGTTGTTTGTCCTATTCCTGCAGGTCCAACAAGCAATAGTGGTTTTTGAGCTTTACCATTTTTCCATTGTTCAACCCACTTTTGGATTTGTCCTATTTCTTTTTTATTTCCGACAACATCAGCTATGGTTTTCGGTCGGTATTTTTTTGTCCATATCATAAAGACACACTTATAAGAATTGAGTTAATAACGCTTCAAGTTGTATTCTAGGATTTGCTCCTTCACGTATTCTAAAATCACAATTGGCAATAGCTTCAATTAATTCAATGTAAATATCAGCACTCATTCTTCCTTCGTAAACTCTTTTAGATACATCATTATATATTTGAGTTACCATATCTTCTCCACTAATTCCTTCTAAAACCATTGTGTCTCTTAGAATATCTCTAGCTTTTAAAAAGTCTCCTGAAAGGGCTGAAGTAATCATATTGCCAATATCTTGAGGTTTTGCTTTTGACACTACATCATAAACAGATTCTTCTGTAATTTCCTCTCCTTCTGAAGCGCTGGCTTGTAAAATATTAATGGATTTACGCATATCTCCTTCTGAGAAATATACTATAGATTCAAGACCTTGTTCAGTGCAATCTACATTTTCCTCTTCACAAATATATTTTAATCTTTTTACAATATCTTCTTCATTTATCGGGCTGAATCTAAAAATAGCACATCTTGATTGTATTGGATCAATAATTTTAGATGAATAGTTACATGAAAGAATAAATGATGCTGTTTTTGTATACATTTCCATTTCACGACGAAGGGCATGCTGTGCATCTTTTGTCATATTATCCACTTCATCTAAAAATATTATTCTAAATGGAGCACCGACAGGTTTCAATCTACAGAAATTCTTAATATTGTTCCTTACAGTTTCAATCCCTCTAGCATCTGAAGCATTTAATTCTAAGAAATTTTGTTTCCAGTATTCTCCTAAAATAGATTTTACAAGAGCAATAGCTGTAGTGGTCTTTCCAACACCTGCAGGCCCTGTAAACATTAGATTCGGCATACTGGTTTCGCCTACATACTTTTCAAGCCTACTGAGAATTGCTTCTTGACCTACAATATCATCTAACTTTTGAGGTCTATATTTTTCTACCCAAGGTCCACTCATAAAATCACCATATAATTAGAATATATTTATGTTTTTCAATAGTATAAATTATTTTGTTATACAATATTGTCCAGTTTAATTTTAATATTTTTAGTTTAAGAATAGCTATTATTTTATGATTAATCAGCATGGTATAGTTAAATAATAATAAAATTAGTTTAAAATAATCTAATTAATGAATTTTTATAATTTATGTCGTTTTCACTAAATCTAAATTCATTTTGATGTTTTAACATTTTGTTAATTTCATCAAATATTTAAAGTAGTATGCTAATATATAATATAATTAAATTGTTAAGATGTGTTTAAAATGAATGGAACATGGAAACTCAGATTAAGATTATGGGCAGTGATGCTTTTAATGTTTGCAATTGTTTTTACAATTGTCAACCTTGCTTTTAATTTTACAGGATACAGATTTGGAATTGGAGGATATTTCCTAATCAGCATAGTTATTATTTTAATACAATACCTTGCAGGACCATCTATTGTAAAACATACAATGAAGGTAGTTCAGGTATCCGCTGATGAAGAACCTCGTATACATCAAATGGTTGAAGAGATGTCAAAAAAAGCAGGAATTCCAAAACCTAAAGTTGGCATATCCCAAGTCAATATTCCAAATGCATTTGCTTATGGTAGAAGTAAACACAGCGGCCACATAGCAGTAACAGCACCAATTGTAAATTTGCTTGATGATGACGAGCTTAAAGCAGTCATTGGTCATGAAATAGGCCATATTAAACATAATGACATGATAGTAACTACAGTTATCAGCGTTTTACCAATGATTTGTTATTATATTGCTTTATCATTCTTATTTTCAAGAAGTGATGATGACAATGCAGGGGTAATGATTATCATAGGTATTGTTGGATATTTAGCTTACTTGCTTGGACAGATATTAGTATTATTTGTTTCAAGGGTTAGAGAATATTATGCAGATCAGGCTAGTGTTGAATTTGGAAATAAACCTTCATCATTAGTTTCCGGACTTTATAAATTATCTTATGGTGCTTCAAGAGCTAATGAAAAAACAATTAAAGATGTTAATACAGTCAGGGCATTTTTCGCAAACGATATCAGGCAAGGTGAAAGAGACGTTGCATGCTTCCAGCAAATAGACTTTGATAATGATGGAAAAATATCAGATGAGGATTTAAAAAAGTTTTACAATGCAGAAATTGTTAATTCATTTTCAGATAACTTTGCCGAAATATTTTCAACACATCCAGATAGTTTAAAAAGAGCACGTAGATTAGCTGAACTTGAATTTGAAAACTAAAAACTGTTGTGATAAATTGAAAATGATACTTGATGAACGGGGTAAAAAATACATTTTAAAAGAAGGTGTAGAATTTCAAAGTGATTTGGGAATCATCTCAGCCGAACAAACAAGCAATGCAAAAGTTGGGGATGAACTTAAAAGTCACCTGGACCATACTTTTAAAATAATCAAACCAAATGTAAATGATTTTATTGATATTATGGATAGACGATGCTCTATTCTAATTCAAAAAGATATTGGAACAGTACTTGCAAAAACAGGTCTTGGAGCAGGAGACAGAGTTGTAGATTCAGGTACAGGAGCTGCAGCTATTGCATTAAACTTTGGAAATGTTGTAGGGGATGAAGGTAAAGTCTATACATACGAAATAAGGGAAGACTTTGCTGAAGTTGCCTCTAAAAACATCGAAAACTTTGGAATCAACAATATAATAGTTAAAAATAAGTATATTAAACAGGGTATAGATGAAAAGGATATTGATCTGGTGTTTTTAGATCTTCCAAAACCATTTGAAATATTTGAAGAGGTTTATGAAGTTTTAAAATTAGGAGGATGGCTATCAGTT
>CAYPJH010000151.1:0-1969 GCA_964411035.1 uncultured Methanobrevibacter sp.
AGAATTTTTTCGAAAAATTTTGAACCTTTTATAATTTCGTCACAATATATAGATAGAAGGATACAACAAACCTACGGAGGATAAATGGAAGCTTACGAATTTTCATTACTAATTGATGAATACGGCAACAGCATATACAAGTTCTGTAAGGGCATGACCTATACCGACTTCGATGCAGAGGATTTATACCAACAGACATTTCTTACAGCCTTTGAAAAAAGGAATAAGATTGACAGAAGCAATAATCCCAAAGCATATCTGATGAAAATAGCGGATAATATATGGAAAGCCCATAAAAGCAAATATGCGAGACATGAAAGAATTGCACCAACCTGTTCATATGACGATATGGATTATGAGGTTGCAGATGATTCGGAAAGCATCGATGAATCAATTATCAAAACAGACGAGGAACGTATGTTGCTTGAATATATTGATAAGCTCCCTAAGAAACTTAAGCAGGTAGTTGTAATGTTTTATTCTTCTGAACTATCGATAGAGGACATAAGCAAAGTGTTACACATTCCGAAAGGAACAGTCAAAAGCAGATTACACAACGCAAAGGAACAGTTGAGAATCATGATGGAAAGAGAGGTGAGTCCATGAGTAATAAGATAACAGACCAACAAAAAAATATTGAAGATACAATGGATGAGCGTCTTTTCGCATTATTTGATAATGTCAGTGTTCCTGAAAATGTCAATGCCGCACTTAAGGATAAGATATATGAAGAATCGTATCGCAGCAAAAAGAAGATTGATCTATGGTGGATGCCGGCAGTGATTAATACTGTTATAGGCTTGGTAGGTTTGATTTTTTCAATGATATTGTATTTTATTATAAGAATCAGCGGTTCACATACCATAATACCGAATATTATCGACAGCTTAAGTGTATTAAGCTTGAAAATAACAATAATATTTGCAGGTGTGGATATAATTATGGGCTTGCTGTCAACAGCGATCATTATCCCGATTGCATCAGGGCGTAATCTGTCAAAAGGTATCAAGGTGTTATGAGTAGGTAATTATAAAGTCAGGAGGAATTATATATGTTAGGATTGAGTATGGGATTTATTTTAGGAGGATTGCTCGCGGTTGCGTCGTTGGCGATTGTTATATTTTTAGCCATATGGACTTACAGAGATGCTGAAAGCAAAGGAATGATGCCTGTATTGTGGACAGCATTGGTGGTTATCGTTCCAAGTTTTATTGGACTTATCATTTATCTTGTGGTAAGAACAGATAATAACAAAATTACATGTGCTAATTGTAATAAGAGAGTTAATTCCAATATGAAATTCTGTTCTAATTGTGGTATGGAATTAAAGCAGGCAGACATAGATATCGACAAACAGGAGGAATTCAACAATACTCAGAAAAAGCTGCTTACCGGTATATTTGTCTCAATAGGTATTACAATAATTTGTGGAGTAATGATGATAGTTTCTTTCATAATCGGTGGAATGCAGATTGCAAGAAAGGTTGTTGATTATACCAGTAATATTGATGTTAAAGAGATTACCGAGGATGTAACAGATGCTTTGACAGACTTAGATAAAGCATTTGGTGATGAGGATTTCAATGTAAATGTTGATGATGATGTGATTAAAATTACTAATGATGATGGAGAAGAAATATTACGTGTGGACGGAGATTCAGCCGATGTTAACATCAATGGAAAAGAACTTAAGAAATATATCAGGGATATCGGCGGAGATGAGGAAATCTCGGATGAAGATATCAAGAGGGTTGAGGATAAAATCAATAAAGCAATCAAGGAGAATTCCGATGCTCATGAAGATATAAAGAAGGTTGAAGATGAAATGAATGAGGAACTTAAGGAAAATTCTAATGCTCATGATGATGTTCGTGACGATGTTCGTGATGATGTTCATGACGACGATCATGACGACGTTGATGATAAATTTGAGGATTAACCCCGAATAATTCGGGTTAAATTTGAAAGG
>CAYPJH010000152.1:0-6285 GCA_964411035.1 uncultured Methanobrevibacter sp.
GAATATAACTATTGGCGAATATTCAAAGATAGGAACTGGGGCTGTTGTACTTAAGGATGTTCCTCCAAATTCAACCTGTGTAGGAGTACCTGGCAGAATTGTTGAAAGAAAAGAAAAACCAACAAAAGAAGTTGATTTAGAACATGGAAAACTTCCAGACCCTGTTGCAGACATTATTAATGATTTATGTGAACATCAAAAAGCTAATGATTTGCAAATTAAAACATTGTATGAAAAAAATAAAATTTGCATAGTTGAAGATGAAGATATAAAAGAATAGAGGATATTACTATGAAGCAACCATGTGAAATTATTGTATGGTATGTCATACCAGCTATAAGATCCCAATTAGCTAAAGATTTACTGTCTTTTGGAATGAAACAGAAAGAAGTTTCTGAAATAATGGATATTACCCAGCCTGCAGTCTCACAGTACATTACAGATAAAAGAGGCAGTGGGATTAAACTTAGAGATGAAGTTAAGCTGTTAGTTACAAAACTTGCAAAAGATTTGGCGGATAATGTAGCTACAAAATCAGATATTGTAAAAAGAAACTGTGAAATTTGTAATATGGTTGATATTAAAGATGTTATTGAACAATTAGGTCTTGATCTCGAAGATTTTGGTGAAGATTGCGATTCATGCTGCAGTAATTCCTCTCCAAAATATTATTTATACTGAGGTATTTTTTATGGATGTTTATTCTACACTTACAAGAGATAAACAAGAATTAGAAACAATTAATGATAAACGTATTAATATGTTTGTTTGCGGACCAACTGTTTATGATGATGCTCATATTGGTCATGGAAGAACATATATTGCATTTGATACTATTAAAAGATATTTGGAACATATTGGTTATGCCGTGTTTTACCTGCAGAATATTACTGATGTTGATGATAAAATTATAAATCGTGCAAAAGAAACAGGTCTTTCACCAATACATATAGCTCGTAAGTATGAAAAAAGATATATTGAGGACATGCATAAATTAAATGTCTTTGGAGTTAATTTATTTGCAAGAGCAACAGATCATATGGCAGAAATAATTAACCAAATTGAAAGATTAATAGATCTTGGTTATGCCTATGAAACTGATGATGGAGTTTACTTTGAAATCAATAAATTTCCGGAATTTGGAAAACTCTCAAATAGAAAAGTTGATGAATTGGAATCCCATCGTGAAATTGCAAAAACAAGTAAGAAAAACCCTAATGATTTTGCACTGTGGAAAAAACGAGATGCATCAGATGAGATTGTATGGTCATCTCCATGGGGTGACGGAAGACCTGGCTGGCATATTGAAGATACAGCTATTACAGAATATTATTTCGGACCACAATATGATATTCATGGAGGAGGACTTGACTTAATATTCCCTCATCATGAAGCAGAAATCACACAAATGGAAGCAGTTTCAGGAAAAGCACCAATGGTTAAGTTCTGGCTCCATACAGGATTTTTAAATGTTTCAGGCGAAAAGATGTCAAAATCTCTAAATAATTTTATTACCATCCGTGAGCTTTTAGAAGAAGTAGATGCAGATACATTTAGATTTTTTGTATTATCAACACATTACAGAAGTCCAATAGACTTTTCAAAAAGTAATCTGCATCAGGCAGAAGCAACATTAAAAAGCATTAAAAATTATTATTTAAGAGTTGCTGAGAAAGCTGGTGGCAATGACAACGGGTCTGAATTTTTAAAAGAGTATTCAGATAAATTCTATAATGCAATGAATAATGATTTCCACACTCCAAAAGCAATAGCCAGTATTTTTAATCTAATTAATGCTACTGATTTTGATGAGCTATCTTCAGATGATTTTACAGCAATAAAAAATTTCTTGGATAATGCAAGTGATATTTTTGGAATCAGCTTTGAAGAAGATAAAAATAACGGGTCATCTGATGAACTTTTAGATTTGATTGGTGAAGTTAGACTGGAATTAAGATCTCAAAAACAATATGAGTTATCTGATAAAATAAGAGATAGTCTTAATGACTTAGGCTATGAAATCAGCGATAATTAAAATTTAAATAAAGAAATGATTATTATAAATCATTTCCTATTTTTTCAATTTCAGAAATTGCATTTTCAAGTTCTGAGGTTTCACCTTTACCTACAGCACCACGTGCAATTACTGTGTTTATTACTTCCATACCCATATATCCGAATGGCATTGCAGTTAATGATTCAATGTATGAGTCAAATGCTTCTGTTGGATTAGCTTGTGTAAATATTTGAACTACTTTAGTGCCTTCCAATGTTTTGTCCGGATTTTGTGATACTTGATAGAAACGGTCAATTAGTGTTTTTACTTGTGCTGTAACCTGTCCGTAGTAAATTGGTGATGACATTATAAAAAGATCTGCTTCTCTCATTTCATCAATTATTTCATTTATATCATCGTTTTGTACACAATCTCCTTTTTGACAGCTTTGACAAGCTTTACAGTATTTCATGTCTAATTCATGTAGGTTGTATACTTTTTTGTCCCCTTCAAGTTTTTCAACAAGTTCGTTTACTAAAGTTTCACAGTTTCCACCTTTTCGTGGACTTCCTATTACTGCTACGGTTTTCATAGTTTAATCCTCCCTATTTTTTATATTATCATATTGATTGTTTTTTATATTTATTATTAATGTCTTTTTAGATGAAAATATTTATATACTAAAAATAACTATTGTTATATATCAATAGTTATTTTATTTAAATTGATTTTAAAAAGACTAATGTAAATTTCATACATTAATTAATAACTATGGTTATATTTTGAAAAATATTTTCATTGATAAAATAACTATTGATATGATTGTGATAATAATTACCAAACAAAAATGAAGGCATTAAATTGACAGACAAGAAAGATTATAAATTATCAACATTAAGTATACATACAGGTCAGGAAGAACCTGATCCTACTACTGGAGCAAGAGCTTTTCCAATTTATTTAACATCATCATATGTTTTTAAAGACAGCGGCGAAGCAGCAAGAAGATTTGGACTAGAAGAAATAGGAAACATTTACTCTAGACTAACAAACCCCACCAATGAAGCATTTGAAAAAAGAATAGCTTCAATTGAAGGAGGAAACTCTGCAATATCCACAGCAAGCGGACTGGCAGCAATCACTTACGCAATACTAAACTTAACATATCCCGGAGATGAAATAGTCTCAGCAGACAACCTTTATGGTGGAACATATCAATTATTCGACTACACCTTAAGAGACCTTGGAAGAAAAGTAGTATTTGTAGATTCACAGGACTTAGAAGCATTCGAAAACGAAATAACTGACAAAACCAAAGCAATATATGTAGAATCCATAGGAAATCCAAAATTAGATGTACCTGACTTTGAAAAACTAGCAGAAATAGCCCATAAACATGACATACCATTAATTGTAGACAATACAGTTGGTGTCGGACTTTTAAAACCATTAGAACACGGAGCAGACATCGTCGTAGGTTCAGCAACAAAATACGTATGTGGACACGGTACTGCAATTGGAGGATATATTGTAGATTCAGGTAAATTCAATTGGGGAAATGGAAAATTCCCAGGATTTTCCGAACCGGATCCAAGTTACCACGGACTTGTATACTGGGATACTTTCGGAGATATGGAGGGACTTGGAAATATCGCATTTACAGTAAGGGCAAGAGCAAGACTTCTACGTGACCTTGGAGCAACATTATCTCCAGTACATGCATTTACATTTTTACAGGGTCTTGAAACATTAGAATTAAGAGTAAACAAACACTCAGAAAATGCATTGAAAGTAGCTGAATTTTTAGAAACACACCCTAAAGTCAATTGGGTAAATTACCCTGGCTTAGAATCACACCCTACATATGAAGTCAATAAAAAATATCTAAATGGAAAATCAGCAGGTATTCTAGGATTTGGAATAAAAGGAGGAGAAGAAGCAGGTAAAAAATTCATAGACAATCTTGAATTATTCTCACTTCTTGCAAATATTGGAGATGCAAAAAGCCTTGCAATCCATCCTGCAAGCACAACACATCAGCAATTAAGTCCTGAAGAACAGCTAGCAACAGGAGTCACTCCAGACTTTATCAGATTATCAATAGGTCTTGAAGATGCTGAAGATATTATAAATGACATAAAACAGGCTTTAGATAAAATTTAAGGAGGACAGTCAATGATATATTTAGATAATTCAGCAACAACACCAGTCCTTAAGGAAGTGCTTGATGCAATGTCACCCTACTTCACAAACCAGTTTGGAAATCCTTCAACAATATATAATCTTGGCCGGGAATCTAAAAAAGCAATGGATGAAGCAAGAAAAAACATTGCAGATGCAATAAAAGCAAAACCGGAAGAAATAATATTTACAAGCGGAGGAACAGAATCAGACAACATGGCAATCAAAGGAATTGCACTTAAAAATAAAGATAAGGGAAAACATATCATATCTTCCCAAATCGAACATCCGGCAGTAAAAAATACACTAGCATTTTTAGAAACATTAGGATTTGAAGTCACATACCTTCCAGTTTATAAAAACGGAATAATAAAAATAGAAGACTTAAAAAATGCAATTCGGGAAGACACCATTCTAATTACAATAATGCACGGAAACAATGAAATAGGAACAATACAGCCAATAAAAGAAATTGGAGAAATAGCAAAAGAAAAAGGAATCACATTTCACAGCGATGCAGTTCAAACATTTGGTAAAATACCAATAGATGTAAATGAACTAAACCTGGACATGCTATCCATATCATCACATAAAATATATGGGCCAAAAGGTGTAGGAGCATTATATTTAAGAAAAAACACTAAAATAACCCCATTACTTCACGGAGGAGGACAGGAAAACGACTTAAGATCAGGAACAGAAAATATTCCAGGTATTGTCGGCTTTGGAAAAGCAGCAGAAATTGCCAATAGGAATCTGGAAAAAAATTATGAGAAATTAATCACAATAAGAGACAATATAATTAAAAGAGTATTAACAGAAATTCCAGAAAGCTACCTTAATGGTGATGAAGATAAAAGACTTCCAAATATTATCAATTTCAGATTTTCAGCTATTGAAGGAGAATCATTAATTCTTATGCTAAATGCGAAAGGAATTTATGCATCAACAGGTTCAGCATGTTCATCAAAAAACTTACAGGCATCACCAATTTTACAAGCATTAGGATTGCCTCTTGAAGAAATCCACGGATCATTAAGATTATCCCTAGGACTGGAAAACACAGAAGAAGATGTTGATATTATAGTAGAAGCAATAAAAAATGCAGTTACTACATTAAGAAATATGTCACCACTTTGGAAAAATGATAAAAAATATGATGAATTAATGAAAAATGATACTAAAAAATGCAGGAGATGATAATTGATGTACAGTGATAAAGTAATGGATCATTTTACAAATCCAAGAAACTCAGGAGAAATGGAAAATGCAGATGGTGTGGGAACTGTAGGAAATCCGACTTGCGGAGATTTGATGACAATATATATTAAAGTAAAAGATAATGTAATTGAAGACATTTCATTTCAAACATTTGGTTGCGGAGCAGCCATCGCAACCAGCAGTATGATAACAGAGCTAGCAATAGGAAAAACATTGGAAGAAGCATTAAACATTGAAAGAAACGATGTAGCTGAAGAATTGGATGGTCTTCCACCAGTTAAAATGCATTGTTCAAATCTTGCAGCTGATGCATTAAAAGCTGCAATTGAAAATTATTATGAAAATCATTAACCTAAAAACTTTCTTTTCTTTTTGAGTATGTGACATGAAGTCACTATTTTTTTTATTTTTAGTAAAATCTTTATTATAGCTATTATTCATTGCTTTGAAAGATGATAATATAAATCCGCTATGTATATGTGTATGGGCTTTTGAAATTTTATTATTAAATGCCATCCCTGCTATTTTATTAAAACTATAGTTGATTTAATTAATTGTTTTAAGCTAAATCGAAGTTTCGTTGAAAGCCTGATGAGTTTGCTTATAGGCTAGAATTATTGCCCGGACTAATTTTAATGAATTTTTTTGATAGTGGATTGTATTCAAGAGAAATCTGCAGCATTGGAAAAACCATCATATAGGACAATATCAAGATTTAAAGTCAATTACGCGGATTTTGGAAATTCAGTTCAAAAATAATTAACAGACAAAAAACCAGTTAAAAATTGAGTAATATCCTTAAAAAAAGAAAAAAAGTATAAGAGAATAATAGAATTCCCTTATGCTTTTGCTGGTGTTACAGTGACTTTGTTTGAAATAACTGCACC
>CAYPJH010000153.1:0-3816 GCA_964411035.1 uncultured Methanobrevibacter sp.
TGGAGCAATAATGAAAAATATAGCAAATTATATATCAGTTAGTAGGATAATAATGTCAATAGCATTGATAATAACTAAAACATTTTCAATACCATTTTATATATTGTATATGTTTTGTGGTATATCTGATATGTTAGATGGATTTTTAGCACGAAAATATAAAATTACAAGTGAAATAGGTGCTAAAATAGATAGCATAGCTGATACAGTATTTGTTAGTAGTTTTACCTAAAATTTTACTAGTTTTGGATTTATCTAAAGGAATTTACATATGGTTGATTGTAATTGTCATAATAAAGATTTTCAATGTTATATGTGGCTATGTTTATTATAAAAAATTAATACAACCACATACCATTGCAAACAAAATTACAGGATTTGCATTATTTGTTGCTCCTTTAATAATTGGCTATGTTGATTTAACAATATTGGAAATTTTATTATGTATTTTAGCAACTTTTTCAGCAATTCAAGAAGGGCATTATATTAGAACAAGAAAAGATATAAATTAAGATTTGATTTTAGTGATGAATGGAAACAATTATAAATTAAAAGAATTATGTTCTATTATTAAAGGAAAACAACTTAATAAATAGAATATGATTGGAAGTGCAGAATATTAATTTAAAGCGATTAAATCATCATTTTCATATTTATTATGTCCTTTAATACTTTTTTTATAATTCCAACATTTGATAGCATCTTTTAAAGTTTTATCAGAGTTATTTTCAAAGAAATCTCGAATATACTGATTATATTCAAATTGCTTACCAATTTTACTTTTATTTTTCTTTTTATAATCTAAAATCTCATAATATGCAGATATTGAGTCATCATAAGTTTTTCCAGCATTATTTTTAAGCCAATTTTGAAAATCTACATTAAAAGTGAAACTTTTTCCAATTTCTTTTTTATAAAATGCTCTATGTTTTTGAGAACAAACAAAATTTTCTTCAATAATAGAATCCGGAGTTAATTCATCAGTATGATGAAATTTATCAGATTTTCTGGAATTATTAAAATTTGAAATTTTAAAATCTTTTTCACCAGTTTCTAAAAATTTTGAAATTCTTTCAGTTAACTCTAATTTATTTCCAGAAACTTTCAATCCATTTTTTCTACAAAAATCAACAAGTTCCTCTTTTAAATAATAATACTGGTTAAAAGTAGTGCTATCTAAAGATAAATCCAAACTAGGTCTTTTACTTTCATTATCCATAATAATCACAAGCAAAATTAAACATTAGTAGTTTTAAATAAATAAAGGAAAATATTATAAAACTATTAAACAAGATAAATAGTTTATAATTTTTAAATTATTAAAACTTTCCTAATATTTTTATCCAATGAATTTATTACCTTTTAAAAGAGCAATAAAGAATAACTTAATTGATTTTCTTCAGATGACAAATCCTAATTATGGTGCTGATTTATTATGAAAGAGTTGAATTGAATAAAGCTATTGCATTATCAAAAATTGACATCAAAATCTGAAGAGTGCTTTAATAAACTTTTAGAAGACTGTAATAAATCTTTAAAAATATTTCCGAATGATGAGGAATATTTAGAAAGAAAAGCAGATATATTATATTTTTTAGGTAATTTAAAAGAAGCATTTGAATGGTATGATAAAACAAGGGCATTTGATAAGATAGATAATAAAGAATTAATAATTGCTTCAAAAGCAAAAATTCTATATGAATTGAAAGATTATGAAGAATCTATCCGATATTACGATGAAATTATGTCCAACTCTTTCATGAAAGAAGTTTAATTGGTCCTGTTGGAAATTAGTGGTGCCGATATAGGGCTGTTAAACATGGAGTCTTTGGTAAATTCCAATTCATGATCCGGTCGTTATGATGTGTTAGGTAGCTATGTTGATACAATTTATTTTTTTAAGAATTTAAATGTGATAAATTTAAATATGATTATTCATAAATTAAGTATAAAATAATATCAATTAGGCTTTCAGGAAATATTAACAGAAATTAGTCATGTGATGAAATCCTTAGAGGATAATGTGAAGATTCTACATAATATAGCTAATTGATAAAAATAGAATAGTGTCTAGAAATATTGGAACTGAAGGATGTCTTAGTTGTTTAAAGGAGGTAATGGAAATGGGTATTTGTCCAAATTGTGGTAGTTGGGTTGATGAGGGAGATATATGTGGTAGTTGTGGAGGTGGTGGCGGTTACACTGATGATCGTGATCTATTTGATCCTCTTCGCCCTTTTGTTCTTCCTACTGAATCTATTCGAGGACTTACTCTTAAGCAAACGCAAATTAAGGCATATGAACTGGCAGCAGAGTACTATACAGGTTTAAGAGATAAAGATGCTCTTAAGTATATTAATTCAGCATTGGAGTTGGATAATAATATTCCAGAAAATTTGTCTAGGAAAGGTGCTATTTTAAAGAATTTTAAAAGATTTGAAGAATCAGAAGAATATTTTAATAGAGCATTGGAACTATCTCGTGAGATAGAGCGTTCGGAAATTTATGCTGGGAAGGCAAGAATGTTGTATGATTGGTCAAGTCAATTAGTTAAAGAGTCAAGAAAATTATCAGTTTCAGAAGCATTAGATAAGCTAAAAGAAGCAAAAATGAAAATTGAAATAGCAATAGATATTGCTCCGGGTTATGAGAATATTGAAAAATATCTTAAGAAGAAAAATAAAATTGAAAGTTTGGAATATTCAGATTTAGCATGGAAGTACTATAATGATTATAAATATGAAGATGCCTTTTATCATATTAATTTAGCATTGGATTTAGATGATACTATTTCAAATAATTGGAATAGGAAAGGTATTATTTTAGAGGGTTTGAAAAGATTTGAAGAATCAGAAAAGTGTTATAATAAATCATTAGAACTCTCTAAAAGCAGTATAGTTTCTGATAATAAGGCAAGAATGTTGTATGATTGGTCAAGTCAATTAGTTAAAGAGTCAGAAAAATTATCAGTTTCAGAAGCATTAGATAAGTTAAAAGAAGCAAAAAATATAATTGAAAGAGCAATAGATGCTATTCCGGAAGATAGTGAGGAGGATATTAAAAAATATACTGATAAGAGAGATGAGATTGATCATATTTTGGAGAATAAAGGATTGTAAAGCTCAACTAAATCTTCATTTAATTCCGGGGATGAGGTTGATTTTTTGAAAGGATATGATAAATCTGAATTATTCACAATAACTGGAACGGATGTTTATAAAAGCAATTTAACTCTCTGTTTGCCTTTAAAACTTGTTAAAGAACAGTATAATAAACCTTATATGGATGCAATTGCAGTATATGCGCGCGGTGAAAAAATTGGTTATGTGGCAAATAATGATGATACAGGATATGAGTTAACATCATCAGCATCTGAACTTCAGGATAAAATTGATGATATTACTCAGGGAAGTTATTTGTTTTCTTTAGAAGGAATAGCTGGCAATAGGACATTTCATATTGGAAGAATTATATGCTAGATAAGATGTAAAGATTCAATCAGAGAATGGAAAAAAATACAGAAATATGATTATTCATAAATTAAAATAATATCAATCAGGCTTTCAGGAAATATTAAAAGAAATGAGTTATGTAATGAAATCCTTAGAGGATAATGTGAAGATTCTACATAATATAGCTAACTGATAAAAATAGAATAACGTCTAGAATATTGGAACTGAAGGACGTCTTAGTTGTTTAAAGGAGGTAATGAAAATGGGTATTTGTCCGAATTGTGGTAGTTGGGTTGATGAGGGAGATATATGTATGGGTTGTGGAGGTACTGGCGGTTACGATGATGACAGTTACGATGATGAC
>CAYPJH010000154.1:0-2039 GCA_964411035.1 uncultured Methanobrevibacter sp.
AATATGGATTGCAGGCCTTGGTGAAGTTGCAATTGCAGCTGTAGGCTTTGTAACACCAATCTTTATGATTTTAAATGGAGTAAGCGTAGGTCTTGGAAATGGAGCTACAAGCAGCATCAGCAGATTTGTTGGTGCACAGAATAAAAAAAATGTAAACGACTCAGCAATGCACTCCCTGCTAATATTTTTAGCTGCATCAATCCTGCTGACAATATTTCTACTGATAATACAGGAACCTGTTCTCAAGCTTTACGGTGCAAAAGGCGAAACATTAAATCAGGCATTGCAGTACAGTACACCATTGTTTACAGGACTAATAGCTTTCATATTCGGTAACGGAACAAGCGGTATTTTAAGAGGAGAAGGAGATATGAAAAGAGCAATGTATGCCGTTTTAGTTTCAGTAATCCTTAATGCTATTTTTGACCCGATTTTCATATATGTCCTAAATCTTAAGGTAGCCGGAGCTGCTTATGCAACCATATTAAGTTCATTAATATCTGCAATTGTGATTCTATACTGGGTTTTAATTAAAAAAGACACCTATGCAGACGTTAACTTCAAAGAATTTAAATATAGGGGAAACATCACAAAAGACATTTTAAAGGTGGGAATCCCTGCATCCCTTGATATGGTAATAATGTCTATAGCAATTGCACTATACTTATCATTTATCTCATCAATTTCCGGAGATTACGGAATTGCAGTTTATACATCCGGCCAAAGATTATATCTTTTTGCAATCATGCCATTAACAGCAATCGGATCTGCTGTAACAACTGTTGTTGGAAGTGCTTTCGGTGCCCGTAACGGCGATTATATCTCAAGAGCCCATAAATTTGGAGCAAAATTCGGAATCGGATTCGGTGCTGTAATTACAGCTATTCTGATTGTGTTTGCAGACCCTCTATCTATGATGTTTGCATACACACCTGAAACATCATATCTTGTAGCCGGAATTGTAATGTTTTTAAGAATTGCCACACTATCCCTGCCATTGACCGGTGCCGGAATGGCATCAAGCTTTTTTTACCAGGGAATTGGAAAAGGCCTATTAAGCCTATTTTTCACAATTTTAAGAGAGGTAATTTTTGCTGTTGTGTTAACCTACTACTTTGGAATAATACTTGGATATGGATTAGTTGGTATCTGGATGGGTCTTGCAATTGGAAGATCAGCAGCTAGCGTAATAAACTATATTGCCGGAAGATATACTATAAGAAGAATAAGAAAGGATATCGGATCCTAATTCCATATCTTCCAACATATTTGTAAAAATATCATTAGTTTTACTCTTATAAGTAGAATATCAAAATAAATGAAAAAAGAAAAATATTTCAATAGGATTAGTGAAATGGAGCTAATAATTAAGATAAATTTCATCATATTAATCTCAAATCCCCTTAAAACCACCAGACCATCTTTATAATATTATTCTTGCCTTTTTATTTTCTATTATCATATTTTCACTTCTTATTTCAATCAAAAAATTTAAATAAAAAAAAATTTAAATTTTAAATTATATTTGGGGAGGGTTTTTCCCTTCATTTATTTTTTTATCTAATAGTTGTAGGATTATTGATAGTAATCCTATAACTCTTTGTATTGCATCGATTATATCAATATTTTGTAGTTCTTTATCAAATAAAAGTTAATAAACCCTAAAAAAGAGATAAACTTAATTAAAAATAGTTGATTAGTCCTTTAAGCAAGTTATTCAAGTTATATTCTGTAAATGTTTATGGTTTTAAGGTTTTTTTGGTAAAATATCTGTAGTAATGGATTATAGATAATGATTAAAAAAAAGATAATGTACACGAGGTACATTATAAAACAAGTGAAGGTGTGTTCTTCAATTTATATTTACTATTATTCCCATATGAATAAATCCCAATGTCCTGTCTTTTTAGCATATTCTCTATTTAATCTACAATGACAATGATCATAGGCTTCATCGTAATCCATATTTTTTTCTTCATCATCCATATAGCCTTCCATTCTCATATAATTACCTAATTCTATCCGTTTCGTTTTAAAAT
>CAYPJH010000155.1:0-2319 GCA_964411035.1 uncultured Methanobrevibacter sp.
GTATATGTAAATTGATTTTGATCTTTACAGGGACGCACATCCAAGTGTTTGCCTTGAGTCTCAAAGGAGACTTTGGACTTGGACTTCTAGGTATTATGCTCGAATTCGGGACCCCCAAAAGACCACCAGAGACCAAGATTGATGTAAACAGCAAAGAGGTGTTTATTGCGAGCTAGCTCGGTCCTCCTCGCGCACACACAGCAACTGGTGATTGGTTACTACAAGAGGGGGATTCCTTTGAACTGATTGGTTTAAGCCAAGAGGGGTGTTCATGCTGAACTACAAGGTTTCCCAACTCCTTATCTACCACCATAAACTACTGGGAGGGTCATCTGGCATCCCAGGTATTTCCCTGTCTCATGCTGATTGGTGGCTGCTACGGGGTTGCTATGAATCCCCACCTAGCCTGAGTCAGGGACACCTGGTGCAGTAGATCTCTCCTGTTATTTGTAGATAAACAACTTAGCAGGGTGGGAATGTGCCTAGGAGTGCTCTGTGGGTTTTTCCAAGGATAAAGATCATGTCCCTTCCTTGGACAGGCTTTGCTTTGAGGTAGGTTTTTCACCAGAAATTCAACCCAGAGGCATTCATCCACTGATTCACATCCCCACCCCTATCTTATATTTTTATTTAGAGACAGGGTCCCTTTGAGTCTCTTAGGGTATCACTAATTTCATGATTCCTTTTAACTCATTCTCCTCTTGAGTCCTGAGCTTTTTAAATATAGGAGAAGCAGTATCTCAAACCCAGAACAAATATCTGAAATCCAGAACTTCAACTTAGCTCTTCATAGGTCTCAGAATGAAGCAAGATTGAAAATTAGGTAGTCAGTGTAGTTAGGTAAATTGGGTCTAATATCGAGTGAAATCTAAAATGGAGGCCATGCTGAAAATCAATTCCGGGAAATGCAGGACAACTCATGGAATGTTAATGAAGTCCCCAGAAAAGCCCTAGGCCCAAAGGCCATCCCAAAGAAATGTTAATGAAGTCTTTCCTGCCCAGATTACTTTTTTGGCCCACCTGTGTCCCACCCCTTGGGACTTCCAACCTACATTCCATCACTGAAAGAACTATAAAAATGGGAAACAACCGCACTTCCAAGAATTCCACCTCTTGGGTCCCCTTCTTCCTCCAGGAGAAGTCTTTTCTGCTGTCCTTTAATAAACTTCTAATTTCTACTCTGACCTTGCCTCGGTGTGCTTCTCTGGAGTTATTCTTCAACATTGGGGAAGCAAGGACTCATAACAAGAATAAACCCCTAGTTTTCTAGCTCCCTGTTCATATATCCAAATCTATGGTTCTCTGTTCACAGTGAATAAGAATAAAATAGAATAGATATAATGACCATGTAATAAGGATAATGGGCCTCACTCAACCATACCTGGAGGCTAATTGGAAGGTATGTTAATGAGCACCATTAAGGCCTATTTCAAATGTAAAAGACCTTGAAGCCCACTTGTAGAAACACCTTCAACAAAGTCCTTTGTCCCAGGGGTGATTCCTGATTGAATTTGAAAAAAATAAAAAGATGAGTCACTGAAAGAATGAAAGTGAACCCTTATGGTAGTCAGGATGCCTTTCCCAAAGTGTATTCTAAATGCCTTTTGCTCCATGTTCTGCCCAAAATCATCATTAAACTTCTAAGATGGCATACCAAAATGAGATTTTTTTCTAGTATTATTCCTCATACCACATGGTGGGGGTTCAATTTCTTCTTGCTTAAATAGATTTTTTTCTTCAAAATTTATGAGACAAGCACCCAGATGCAATTAGCAAACTGAGAAATTTTGGTTCATCTCAAAACTTCACTTTCAGCATTATCAATCATTATTTTTTCATGTTTTATTTCAAATGGATGCATCATTTATAATATTTTTCTTCAAGAACTGGAGGACATTTTTAAAAGATTTTAATTTATCATTCTGATATTTTCACATGAGGAGAAAGCAGAATAAAATTAAGTGACATTAAAAAGAATGAATCTCACCTAAATGATGTTTATGTGTCCCAATTAAAGATTTTTAAAAACTGTAAATTGAGGGTTTATTTATTTATTTGTTTATTTATTTAGTGTCAGACCATTTTATTAAAAAGACCCACAGAAGGGGTTGGGGCTGTGGCTCAGCAATTGAGCACTGAGGCCTGGGTTTGATCCTCAGCCCAATATAAAAATAATAAATAAATAAATAAATAAATAAATATGTAACCCACAGAAACATTCCAAACGTTTTAGAAAACTTTTTTCTTCTGATGTGGCAGGAAAAAATAAAAGTGGGACTAACTTGGATTAAAATTACATGCAAGTTCAATCTCAATCTC
>CAYPJH010000156.1:0-10275 GCA_964411035.1 uncultured Methanobrevibacter sp.
TGTACCTGACGGATATCCTGAAACCCAATACTCCGGCGAAATCATAGATGTTGATGAGGAAGCTATTGAAAATATGGGAGCCAAAGTATTCTATGCTGCAGTCAGCCAGGAAAAAGATGGAATACACTTATCCGGATCAAGAGCTCTTGGAATAGTAGCTGCAGGAGACTCTATTGAAGAAGCTGAAAAAATCGCTGAGAAAGCCTGTGAACATGTTAAGGGCAATGTATATCACAGAAGTGATGTTGGAACAAAAGAACTTGTTCAAAAACGTGTAGACCACATGAATCAAATTTTAAATAAATAGTATCCCAAGTGAGATACTTTTTATACTTATTTTTTTAGAAACCTTTAATAATTAATAATTAGAAATATTCTATTTTATTAAGGGGTAATTATAATGAAAGATTTACTATCTGTTTGTGATATTCAAGGAGAAGTTAAAGATATACTTGAGCTGGCTGAAAAACTTAAAAATGGAGAAATTAAAGATAAGCCTTTAGAAGGTAAAACATTAGCTATGATATTTCAGAAATCATCTACAAGAACCAGAGTATCATTTGATGTTGGAATGTATCAGCTAGGAGGCCGTGGAATATTCTTATCATCACAAGACCTTCAAATGGGACGGGGAGAGCCTATTTCTGATACTGCAAAAGTTTTAAGCAGATTTGTAGATGGAATAATGATAAGAGCAATAAAACACGAAGATGTAGAAGAATTAGCCAAATACTCAACAGTGCCAGTAATTAGCGGTCTTACAAATCTTGAACACCCCTGCCAAGCATTAGCTGATATGTTAACAATAAAAGAGCATTTTGGAACTTTAGAAGATCTTAAAATAACATTTGTAGGTGATGGAAATAATGTATGTAACTCCCTTCTTTTAATTGCAGCTCTATTAGGAATAGATATGTCTGTTGCATGCCCGGACAAATACACTCCAAATACTGAAGTTCTTGAAAAAGCAGTAAAAATATCTGAAAAAAATAATTGCAATATTATAGTAACCTCTGATTTAAAAGAAGCTCTTAAAGATTCAGATGTAGTTTATACTGATGTTTGGGTAAGTATGGGCGATGAAAAAGAAGAAGCTCAAAGGAAAGAAGATTTCCTACCATATCAGGTTAATAAAGAATTAATGGGATTAGCAAAACCTACTGCTATTTTTATGCATTGTCTTCCAGCTATTAGAGGTCAGGAAGTTTCAAGCGAAGTTATTGACGGTCCTCAATCAGTTGTATTTGAAGAAGCGGAAAACAGGCTTCATGCACAAAAGGCAGTTTTATACCATTTCTTAAAATAAGTCCTATTGGATATTTTATAAAATTTAATTAATTCTTTAAACTACTTATTTTTAAATATTTTTTATTAATATTTCCATAACAGCATGCAAATAAATTATTAAGATTTAATTGAATTATTATCAATTATTAAAATTTTATTTGCCGAATAGCCCTTTATAATTATTTTTAAAAAATTTCAAAAACCAAAATATTTATATGTTAGAAAATACTACAACTTTATTACAAAAAAGGGTAATAGGTGTATTAAATGTTTTTGGCCAATTCAAAATTATATAAAAATAATAGAACGACCATACCGATCGAAGTAAGAAAAAAACATAAAATTGACACAAATGAAGATGATATAACCATCTTATGGTGTAAAAACAACAACGGGGAAACTGTAGTAAATTTTAAAAAAAATAAATAAAATTATAATTGTGCTAACTGCACTTATTATAATTTTTACATTTTTTTAGGAGATGAAACTCCTAAAATATTTAAAGCGTTCTTTAAAGTTATTCTAGCTTTATCAACAAGAATAATTCTTGTATCCTCATTTTCAGACCCGATTACCTGTTCGGCTTTATAAAACTTATTAAAACTATTAGCTAAATCCTGACAATATTGTGCAATATTGTGAATTCTTTGTTTATTAGCAGATTCTTCAATTACTTGTGGGAATTTTGCTAAACAACGAACTAAATCTTTTTCATTTTCATCAGGAACCCAATCCTCAGAGATTGTTAAAGACAAAATATCCTTATCTGCTTTTTTAAGAAGTTTACATGCTCTTGCATGTGCATATTGAATTGATGCACAACCTCTTTCAAAGCTTAAAGCTTCATCCCATTTAAATTTAATATGTTTTTCCGGGGATAATTTAGCAATGTAAAATCTTATAGCTCCAATTCCAATCTCTTCAGCAATCGGGAGAATTTCTTCAGAAGATAGGTTAGGATTTCTTTTTTCGATTTCTTCAGCTGCTCTTTTTACTGCTTCATCAACAAGTTCATCAACAGATATGAATTTTCCTTCTCTTGTAGACATGGATCCTGTAGGAAGGGTTATGAACTCGTAGAATATTACTTCAGGTGCATTTTCACGTAAAATTTCTTCAAAAATTACTTTGATTTGTTTTGCAGCTAGTTTATGGTCAGATCCTAAAATATCTAAGACAACATCTCCTTTTTTATTTTTAAATCTGTGGTATGCCAAATCTCTTGTTGAATATAATGAAGATCCGTCAGATCGTCTAAGAATAAATTCTTTTTCAATTTGCCAAAATGTTAAATCAATAAAGTCTACTTCACCTTTTGATATAAATCCTTCATCTTCAATGTAGTTTAACATTTCATCAACATCACCGTTTCTAATGAATTGGCCTTCCCATTCAAAACTGTCATGATTTATATTAATTCTTTGAAGTGTTTGCTTGATTCCAGAAATACACTTTTCAACTACTTCTTCGAATATCTTATTTAATTGATCGTCTTCACCACTTTCATATTTTTTAATTAATGCATCTACATGAGAGTTTAAATTTTCATCTTCTTTGAGTTTTTGATTAGCTTTAAAATAAAGTCTTCCTATTTTATGATCAATTTTATCTCCTTCCTGATCATCAATTTTAAGACCCAGTTCTGTAATACCCAAAACAATAATAGCAATTTGCCTACCCATATCATTTACATAATACTGTGTTTCAACATCCCGGCCAGCTAACTTTAAAAGTCTTGAAAGAGAATCACCAAAAATAGAATTTCTTACATGACCTACATGTAAAGGACCGTTAGGATTTGCTGAAGTATGCTCTAAAACAACTTTCTCATCAATTTTAGGCAAATGACCATAGTCATCATCAATTTTCTCAATTAAAAGTTTAGAAAACTTATCATAATCAATGAAAAAATTTACATAAGGCCCAACAGCCTCAACTTTCTCAAATAGTTCAGGACATTCAATTATAGAAGTTAATTCTTCAGCTATTAAATGTGGAGATTTTTTAAGTTTTTTAGCTAAAGTAAATGAAATTGTACTAGCCAAATCCCCCAATTCAGGATTAGGAGGAAAATCTAAACGAAAATCCTCTTCAACTTCACATCCTAAATTTCCAATTGCTTTAGTAATTGAATCAATAGCTTGTTTTTCTATTTCAAAATACATTTATTCACCATTAATAATTATAATCCTTTAAACCAAAGGTTAATATATCCAACATATGGAATAACAACAGGAGTATCACCTATAGTTATTACTTTATCAGTAATTTGACTTGCTCTTACATAATACGGATCCGGAGAATCATTATTATCCCCCTTAATAACATAATATGTAGTGCCATTTATTTCTGTGATATTTATAACTCTATGAATAACCGGTTCATTAACCCATTTAGCATCATAAACAACAATATCGCCAACTTTAACATCATCTGGGTCAAATTCATGAATTCCTAATAAATTTGCTTTCTCAACAGCTACAATATCTCCCCTATGAAATACCGGCTCCATACTTCCTGAAACAACAACATTTAAATGCTGAGCTATTAAAAGAGCAATGATAATTATTATAATATATGAGGCAATTTCTTTCATATCAGTCATAAAAACACCTATTTTATTTTATAATAATATGTAATTCTAATTATATAAAATTATTCTCCAAATGCTATTTTTAAAGATTTTTCAACTGCATCAGCCGTTTTATCTAAATTTTCAATTGTATGAGCAGTAGATAAAAAATTACATTCAAATTGACTTGGAGGTATGAAAACACCCCTTTCAAGCAATTGTCTGAAGTAAATTAAAAATCTATCTGCATCTGAAGATTTTGCATCTTCATAATTTAAAACCTCATTTTTATTGAAATATATCTGAAACATTGAACCTGCACCTGCAGGACGGATATCAAGATTTAAATCCTCCACAATATCACTTATAGATTTTCTTAAATAATCGCCTTTTTTATCCAAATCTGAATATGTTTTGTTATCTAACTGATTCAACATGCTAATTCCTGCCGTGACTGACATCGGATTGCCGCTGAATGTTCCTGCCTGATAAACCGGACCTACCGGTGCAACCATGTCCATTATCTCTTTTTTACCACAAAAGGCACCCATCGGCAATCCTCCCCCAACGATTTTACCTAATGTAGTCATATCTGGAGTTACGCCATAATATTCCTGAGCACCACCACGAGATAATCTAAAACCGGTAATGACTTCATCGAAAATTAAAACAATACCGTTTTCTTCTGTAATTTTACGTAAAAATTCCAAATAACCTGGTTTAGGAGGTATAAAACCAACATTCCCCATTACAACTTCCATTATAATACATGCAATATTATCCCCTTCAGCTTTAATTAAATCAACCATTGCCTCTTCATCATTATAAGGAACGGTTAAAGTATTTTTAGTTGTGTCAATTGGAATACCTGCAGAATCAGGTAGACATGCTGCACCTGAACCTCCTTTTACAAGACAGTAATCATGAGCTCCATGATAAGCACCTTCAAATTTAACAATCTTATCCCTTTTTGTAAATCCACGTGCAACTCTAATTGCACTCATTGTTGCTTCAGTTCCACTGTTTACAAAACGAACTTTCTCAGCAGAAGGAATTCTGTCAACCACTTCTTCAGCAAGTGTAATTTCGCCTTCAGTAGGTGCACCATATGTAGTGCCTAAGCTAGCCTGATTATTTAAATCTTTAACAATTTGAGGATTTGCATGGCCTAAAATTAAAGGGCCATAAGCTAAACAATAATCAATATAACGGTTGTTTTCAGTATCAAATAAGTAAGAACCCTCACCCTTTTTAACAAAAAACGGGTATGGTTTAAAAGCCCTTAAAGGTGAATTTACACCTCCTGGAATATATTCTTTAGATTTTTCAAATAATTTTTCGGAATTCATAAATTATACCTCCTTTAAAGTTTGAATTAATGAGTTTACACAAGCAACCGCTATTGGTGTACCTCCCTTAGGCCCTTCAGTAATAATATTAGGAATACTGGAGTTTTTCAATGCCTCTTTACTATCAGCAGCACCAACAAAACCAACAGGAACCCCAACAATAGCCTTGAGATTTATTTCATCTTTTTCATATAAATCCATAGCCTCCCAAACAGCTGTTGGAGCATTGCCACATGCTAAAATTCCTTCAAAATCATTGCCGGCAGCATATCTAATAGCAGCTGCTGCTCTTGTAATTTGATCTTCTTTAGCAATTCTTTTAACTTCTTCATTATTAATATAACATTCAACATCACCTTCATAACGGGTAATGCCTGATTTTACCATATTAATATCAGTTAAAATTGTTTCATTATTTTTCATTGATTTAATCGCAGAGTCAACAAAATCAGAACTCATATAGATAAGTTTTGCATATTCCGGATCTGCAGTTGAGTGAACAATCCTCTCAACAATATCCTGTTCGGCAGGATTCAAATCTTTAATCTCATCACCAATAAGGTTTCGAATAATTTCACGACTTTTAGTTGCTATATCAAGACCTTGTTTAGTTGATGCTCCCATAAACATATAATTTTTCATAATAAGTATATGGTTTAATATCAGTTAAATAAATTTATACTAATGAAATAATAAAAAGTAGAAATATAAGATTGATAAGACATGAAAAAATGTAAGTTAATATAAAGCAAAAAAAAATTACCTACATTTTAAAAAAATAATATAAATACCATTAAAATAGCGAAAATCAATTATAGAATAAAAAAATGAAATTGTTTTTATTTGAAAATGTTGATTTGGATAATTCAATATAATAAGTTTATACTTTAATCAAGTATTTGTTAATATCTATCTAAAAATTGAACATATGCTTAGGTGATTTCATGAAATTTGAAATTAGAAATTTAGGAGCAATAAACTACGCATGTTTAGATATTGGAAAAATTAATCTAGTCAGCGGAGAGAACAAAATAGAAAAATCCATTTTATCTAAAATACTATACTGTTTTTTAGCCCCATCATCCAAAGATTACGAAAACATAACAGAATATCGGGTATATTTGGAGTTACTTCAGATTTTAATCCATTATAAATGTATAGAAGACAGGGAAATAAATGAGTGTTATGACTGTTTATATGATGATGAAAATAAAAAATGCTTAGATTTATTTAGAAAAATCATTGAAGAGGATAAAGATACTGATCAAGAATATTATCTAACAAAAATTGATCAAATAGAAAAGATATTTGAAGAAACTGAAATAGAACAATATTATAATAATCTTAAATTCCTATTAAAATCAGAATACTGTTATCCTAAAGGCCTACTGAAAAATTCATCAATAAAATTTTACCAAAACATGAAAGAAAGATTGCTTGAAAAAAACGGAAATATTGTAAAAGGCCTTGATGATTATAATTTAGAAAATGTATTCTACCTAACTACAAATCAGAATGAAAAATATTATCATAATGCTCAAATTAGGAAAAAAAGATATTGGAACTATTATTTAACTGAAAATGAAGATATTTTAAAAATAATTGAAAAAATAGAAGAAATCATTTACTATTGTGAAAAATATGACTTTCCATCAGGACTAAAACAATTAAACAATATAAAATCATTATTGATAGGGGAAGATATTGTAAAAAACAGTTTTTTAATAATAGAAAATCCTGAAACTGACATGCCCCCAAAATATCAGGTTAAACTTGCAGAAATACTGGTCCTAATAGCATTAAAATTAGATATTATGCTATATATTAATAGTAATAGCCAATTTATCCTTAAAGCTATAGAATTATATTCAAAATTCTACAATATATACGACAATACAAATTTTTATAGTCTAGAAGATGATATACATTCCAATAAATATAATTTGAAGCAAATAAACAATAAATCAGATTTAGAACTTTATTCTGAATATGAAGATGCTGTAAAAATGATTAAGGATATTCAAAACAAGATAGAATTAAATTAATAAAAGGTTATTTTTAAAATAACCTTCCTTATTTTAAATAGTGTCTGTGAAATTCAATTTATAGCTTAAAATCAGTTAAATTAAAGTTTTAGTTAATATTTTTAGAAGCAGATAATCCTGCCAAATATCCTGTAGAAAAGGCTATTTTTAAATTATATCCACCAGTTGGACCTGCAGGTTCTAAGATTTCACCGGCATAATACAATCCTTTACATTCATAGGATTCCATGGTTTTAGAATTAATAGCTGAAGTTTTAATGCCTCCAACTGTAACCTTGCTTGACTTTGAATTAAAACCTGTGACTTCAATACTAAGGCCTTTAAGAGAATCTACAATCTTTTGTTTGTCCTTTTTTGAAACATTGCCTAATTTAACCTCACCATCAACTTCTGCCTGATTTAAAAAAAATGGAATGAAATTATTAGTTAAATAATATTTTAAATAGTTTTTAAGAATAGTTTTGCCTTTAACTTGAAAATCCTTGCTAAATTTAACTAACAGCTCCTCCTTATTAATGTCCGGCATTAAATCAAGAGTTATTCTAAGATTGTCAAATTTTACATCATTACTTTCAAATAGGTCATAATCCAGATCTTTGGAAATTTCATTACTTATATTAAGAATAGCAGGACCTGTAAGGCCTTTATGAGTAATTAAAACATCTCCCCTATAACTTTTATCACCATAGCCGACAGAAATATCGTAAAGGTTGATTCCTGCAAACTTCTCAAAATTATAATCAGTTATTAAGGGTACAAGACCGTATTTTAAAGGGGTTCTTTCACAATCAATTATTTTAAAACCTGTTCCGCTAGAACCTGTTTCCTGATAAGTTACCCCTCCAGTAGCAATAATTACTTTAGATGCTTTAATATAATCATTAATAACAAAAAAGTCTCCTTTTTTTGAAATATCATATACATTAAATTCATAGCGAATTTCAGTATCTTTCAGATATTCCTTTAAGATTTTCAATACATCTTTAGCTTTTTCGCTTTCAGGAAATATTCTATTGTCATCTTCTTCAATAAAACTAAGGCCTTTATTTTCAAATAATTCCAATAGCTTTTCATTTGTTAATGTGTAAAATGAATGTTTTAAAAAGTTTTTATCATCGAAAGAATTTAATAGCTTTTTTATTGGCTTGTTATTTGTAATATTGCATCTTCCTCCACCTGTTAGAAGAAGTTTTTTACCCAATTCCTGATTTTTTTCTAAAATCACAGTATTATGTGTGTCTGCAGCAATTGCAGCCATCATTCCTGCCGGGCCTCCGCCAATAATAGCTATGTCATATTCTTTCATGTTTATCCGGAATTATGGAGTTAATCTGTGTCTGTCTCTTGGGAATAATACTGTTTCACGAATATTGTTTACTCCTGTGAGAACCATAGTTAATCTGTCTGCACCTACTCCCCAACCTGCATGTGGAGGCATTCCATATTCAAATGCTTTTAAATAGCTTCCAAATGCATCTGGGTTTAAATCACGTTCTTCAATTTGTTTTACAAGTAAATCGTATTGGTGTACACGTGTTGCACCTGAAGATAACTCTAAGTTTTCAAACATTAAATCGAATGCATGAGATTTTTTAGGGTCAGATTCTAAAGGCATTACATAGAATGGTTTAATAGCGCTTGGCCATTCAGTTAAGAAGTAAAATCCTCCAACTGCTTCACCTAAAGCTTTTTCAGCTGCACGGGATAAGTCTTCTCCCCATTCCATTTCTACTCCTTTTGAGTTGACAATATCTACAGCTTCATCATAGGTGACTCTTGGAAATGGATCATCAGATATTGTAAGTTCATGTCCAAGGGTTTCCAGTTCGTCAGAACATTCATTGTTGATGTCTACTATGACTTGTCTTATCATGTCATTTAAAAACTTCATCATGTCAACATCGTCCATAAATGAAGCTTCAGCATCTATGGAAACTGCTTCATTTAAATGTCTTAAGGTATCATGTTCTTCTGCTCTGAAGATTTGTCCTATTTCAAATACTTTATCCATTCCACTGGACATCATGATTTGTTTGTATAATTGTGGAGATTGTCCTAGGAAAGCTTCTTTTTCAAAGTATGTGATTGGGAATAATTCTGTTCCCCCTTCAGTTGCAGATGCAACAAGCTTTGGAGTATTTATTTCAATAAATCCATTTTCATGGAAGAAATTTCTAACAGAACAGAACATTTGACTTTTAATTTTAAAAATAGAGCTTATATTAGCTTTTCTTAAATCTAAAAATCTTGAGTCAAGTCTTGTATCGATTTCTGCTTTAACTTTTTCTGTTGGATCCATTGGTAATGGCTGATTAGCTAAGTTAAGAATTCTTATATTTTTTGGTATGATTTCAACACCGTTTGGTGCTTTATCTGAATCTTGAACTGTTCCTTCAATAGCTACTACAGATTCTTTTCTGAATTTACGGATTTCTTCGAGTATTTCAGAGGATACTTTTTTACTAGGTGCTGTAACTTGTATTAACCCATCTTTATCTCTTATAAGTACAAATATGATTCCGCCTAAATCACGGATTTCATGTACCCAACCCATAATAATTACATCTTCGCCAGATAATTCAGGAGTGACACTTTTAGTATAATTGGTCCTTCTCCAGTCATTTAATAAACCTTGCAAATTAATTCACCTCTAATTTATAACATTATAATATTAAATTTTAATGTTTTTAAAAGTTTGTAAAACACGGAAGTGAAATGGTTATAAATTAAATAATTGATTTGAATAAGATTAATGAATAGGAAAAATAAAGAATTGATAATTTAATATCTGGAAATATTGAAAATAAAAAAAGAATAGTTGAAATATAGAGGTGCATTTCAACTGTAAAAAATTTTATTTGTTTAATCTTGTTTTAATGGAATCTGCATGAGCAAAAAATCCTTCATATTCTGCAATAGGAACGCTAGTCCCATATAAATTCTCAAGACCTTCACGAGATATGGTTTGAACTGTAGGTTTTTTAATAAATGACTCTGTTGAAAGACCAGAATACATTTTAGC
>CAYPJH010000157.1:0-7302 GCA_964411035.1 uncultured Methanobrevibacter sp.
ATAGAGAATATACTCCATCTTATAGACTCCCTGAAAAGCTCCTCTAAAAGCCCCAACAATAACACTGAAAGGAGTTATAAGACCTACAATCTGTAAAGGAACAAGTGCTATTGGCTTTTGAAGATAAGTATAGGCAAGCCATGGTGCTGCAAAAAATATCATGATAAAACCAAAGAACACACCTAAAAAAATCATTATCTTTAAAGAGGTGTAAATGGTTTGGCGAGCCAGATCATTTTGATCTGTTGCCTCGTACTCTGCTACAAACTTAGCTATTGCCGGAGGAAGTCCTCCTGCTGATAATGTCTGAAAAATTCCCTGAAAAGGTAATGTTATACCTAAAATACCATACATTGAAGGGCCTAAAAGTGTAGCCATTAAAAAACGGTAGATATATCCCCCTAAACGGAAAATAATATTTCCAAGGAATATAATAAAACTTCCGCGAATCAGTTTATTTGCCATTATTAACTCCGCCATGATTATAAAAAAATCAAATTGTTTATAATTTTAAATCTGAATATATAAATACTTAGTCATTTGTATGGTTTTTTTAGTTTTAATGAAATCAGGAATATAAACTGCAGGCAGCTGAAAATAAAAAAAAGTGAAAATATGATAATAGATTATTTTGTTTTACTTCTTATTTTTTTTAAAAAGTTCTTAAACTCAGTAAGTGTTTTTTTAAGAGAATCAAAACCCGCTTCATCCTCTTTGACTTTTTCCAACAAGTCCTGAGACCAGAAGGAAGCTCCTAAATTTGAACCAAAAGCCCCTCCGCTTACCGGAATTATTCCATGAACCATATAGTAGGTTATTGTCTGTAAATGAGCTGAACTTTGACCTCCGTCACGATCTCCGCCGACAACAATGCTCATGCCTATTTTTCCCCGAAGCAAATGAATATCAACTGCTTCCAAAGCACGTGTCCTTTCAAAGATAGATAAAATTTCAGCACTGACGCCTCCTGAATGAAGAGGAGTTGCAATAATGATTCCGTCTGCTTCCTGAAGGCCTTTATAAACTTCAACCATATCATCCTTATTTACACATTCTTTATGAGTTAAACAATAATCGCAATGCATACACGGAGCAATTGATTTGCCGGCAGAACTAAACATCTCAACATCAAACCCCTCTTCTTTTAAAGAATTCAATGCCTCTTTTAAAACATATTCTGTTGATTTTTTCCTTGGACTTCCACTAATGCCGTAAACTTTCATTAAATCACCTGCCAGATTATTATTTTTTTACTAAGTCCTTATAAAATATATTATATAATATAAACAACTATAAATTAAATGTATATCTAATTTACATGGTGGTTATTAAATTGAGAATTTTACTTATCCATTCTGATTATTTAAATTATAATGTAAAAAATAAAACTCCAGTAGCTGAGGAAATTGAAGAATCTAAAAAGTCTGGTGATTTTGATGAATCCTTAGTTGTTTTTACTGCAGTTGAAAAAGACGATGAGAAAAATCCAAGTGCAATTGTTAAAAATTTAGTTAAAGAAATTAAAAAAGCAAATGAACAAGTCAAAGCTGAAAATATTGTTTTATACCCATATGCACATTTATCTTCATCTCTAAGCTCTCCAAAAATAGCAGTGGATATTTTGAAAAATGCAGAAGAAGCTCTTAAAAAAGAGAATTTGGAAGTTAAAAGAGTTCCATTCGGATGGTATAAGGCATTTGAAATATCCTGTAAAGGACATCCTTTAAGTGAGCTTTCAAGAACCATTACTGCTGAAGAAGCTGATGAAGAAGCAGAAGAGAAAAAGCCTTCAAGCTGGTCTATTCTTGACGGAGATAAAATAATTGATATTGAAGGATATGACTTTGAAAATAAACAGTTTGAAAAGCTTGTTCAATATGAACTTGGTGAAGGCTCATCTGATGAAGGAGAACCTCCTCACGTTAAATTAATGAGGGAAAAAGAGCTTTGTGATTATGAAAGTGCATCTGATGTTGGTAATCTTAAATGGTTCCCTAAAGGACGTCTTGTAAGAGATCTGCTGGCTGACTATGTTTACAATCTTGTAGTTGAACAAGGTGCAATGCCAATTGAAACTCCGATTTTCTATGACCTTGAAAATGAAGCAATTAACACTCATGCAGCTAAATTCGGTGAAAGACAATATAAAACTGACACCAAAAAGAATTTAATGCTTAGATTTGCATGTTGTTTCGGAGCATTTAGAGTTATGGCAGACTCATTTTTAACCTGGAGAAACTTGCCTGCAAAACTTTACGAACTTTCAACTTACAGTTTCCGTTTTGAGAAAAAAGGAGAAGTTGTAGGGCTTAAAAGATTAAGAGCATTTACCATGCCTGATTTCCACAGCTTCTGTGCAGATGTTCCTGCATCATTAGAAGAATTTTCAAAACAAACCGACATGTGTATTCAGACCGGAGTAGATCTTGGAGTAAACTATGAAGTGATTTTCAGAGCAACACAAGACTTCTTTGATGAAAATAAAGATTGGATGTACAGTATTGGTGAAAAAATTGGAAAACCTGTTTTGCTTGAAATTTTACCAGAAAGAAAACACTACTGGGTTTGTAAAGTTGATTTTGCAGCTATTGACTACCTCGGAAGACCAATAGAAAACCCTACAGTTCAAATCGATGTGGAAAGCGGTAAGAGATTTGATATAAGTTACCTTGGAGAAGACGGCAATCAACACCATCCAACCATTCTTCACTGTTCACCTACAGGAAGTATTGAAAGGGTTATCTGCAGCCTGCTTGAAAAGACAGCTATTGAATTAAATGAAAAAGCACCAATGCTGCCTGCATGGCTAAGCCCGATACAAGTAAGAATCATTACTGTTGGAGAATCTCATAAAGAGTATGCAAACAAGCTTTGTGATGAAATAGAATCTGCAAACATTCGTGTAGATGTAGATGACAGAGATGAAAGTGTAGGTAAAAAAATCAGAAATTCTGCAACTGAATGGATTCCATACACCTTTGTTGTAGGAGATAATGAAGTTGAAACAGGAAAATTAACTGTAACAGTTCGTGAAACTGGTGAAAAAGTAGATATGACTGTTGATGAACTTGTTGAAACTGTTAAAAATGCAACTAAAGGAATGCCTTACAGAGGATTACCTTTACCTAAAGATATTTCAAGAAGAATCAACTTCCAATAATTTTTATATATAAATAAAATCATAAATAAAAAATGTATCACATTAATGGAGGAAACTTAATGTACAATATAGGAGAAGCTCTCATTGGAGACGGCGATGAATTAGCTCATGTAGATTTAATTATCGGAGATAAAGAAGGTCCGGCAGGACAAGCTTTTGCTAACGGATTATCAAACTTATCTGTAGGACACACTCCTTTAACCACGGTAATTAGACCAAACTTAATGACAAAGCCAGCTACTTTAATTATTCCTAAAGTAACTGTAGAAAATTTAGATGATGCAAGTAAAATATTTGGACCAGCACAAACTGCTGTTGGAAGAGCAGTAGCAGATGCTGTAGAAGAAGGATACATTCCAAAAGAAATAGTAGAAGACATTGTAATTAATGTAAGTGTGTTTATACACCCTGCAGCTAAAAATTATAGAAAAATATATCAATACAATTATGGAGCAACAAAATTAGCTATTAAAAGAGCTATGGAAAACTATCCATCAATAGATAAAGTACTTGCTGAAAAAGACCGTGGAACACATCCAATTATGGGCTTCAAAGTACAGAAACTTTGGTCTCCACCTTATTTACAAGTTGCACTTGACTTAGACAACTTAACTGTAATGGAAAACATTATCAATGACCTTCCAGATAAGGAAAGAGTTCTTCTTGAAGCAGGAACCCCACTTGTTAAAAAATTCGGTGTTGGAGTTGTTTCAAAAATAAGAGAACTACGTCCAGATGCATTTATCATTGCTGATTTAAAAACATTAGATGTCGGTCGTGTAGAAGTTAAAATGGCAGCAGATCAAACAGCAGATGCTGTAGCTATTTCAGGACTCGGAACTATTGAATCTATTGCAAAAGCTATTCAGGAAACTCAAAAACAAGGAATCTACTCTATTTTAGATATGATGAATGTTGATAACTTTGAAGAAAAGTTAGTTGCACTTCCAGATGACTTGAAACCGGACATTGTATTATTACACAGAAATGTAGATTTAGAAACTTATCTTGCTGAAAAAGATGAAGATACCAGTGATTTATCTGCTTGGGGTAATATAAAATCTATTAAAAAGATTATCGATAACGGTTTAGTGGCTGTAGCTGGTGGAATTACACCGGATAATGTTGAAGAAGCTCTTGAAAAAGGTGCTGACATCATTATTGCTGGAAGATATATTATCGGTTCTAGAGACGTTAGAAGATCAGCTCAAGACTTCCTTGCTCACTTCCCACCAGATCCGGATAATATGAGACTTGCATTAGATGAAGATGAACAAGTAAATATTGAAAAATAAATTATTTATAGGGTTTAAACCCCTTACTTTTTTTATTAAAAATTGTGATAATATGGGATTTTGTAATTCATGCGGTCAGCCTATGGGAAAAAAAGACTTAGGTACCAATAAAGACGGCAGTCCAAATATGGATTATTGCATTAAGTGTTTTAAAGATGGTGAGTTTACTGAACCTGATATAACTCTTAATGAAATGATTGTAAGAAAATCAAAAGAAATGATGGAAAAAAATCCTAATTTAAGGGAAACCGAAGCTACAGGAATCACTACAGGATTTTTACCAAACCTTAAACGTTGGTATCAAGAACCAACCTATGACGATTAATCTGATTTTAAAATAAAATTTTTATATTTTTAACCAAGTAGTCATTATGCTGTTTACTTAATTTCAATTCTTCAAATTTATCATTTAAAGAATTATAATCATCTGCAAGTGCATTATATTCTTTTTTAATAGAACTATTATGCTTTTGACACTCAAGTAATTTTTTATTGTTGGCTTTAATGGAATTATATTTATCAACCAATGCTTCATAATCTTCTAAGCTCTTATCAAGTCTGGTTTTATAATCTTTATTTTCAGCAATAATTTCCTTATTCTGCCTGCTTAACTTGTCAACATCAGATATTGCCTTGTTGTATAAATCATCATGCTGAGAATTAGTGTTAACAATCTCATCAAAACTTTTAGAAACTTCATTATTTTCTTCAACAAGTTTCATGTTTAATTTTTCAAAGTATTCCATTTTAGAGATTGCCTCATTGTATTTCTCTGTGAAAAATCCTAATTCTTTTGAAAATTCTTTCTGGCTTTTGTCTAAAAGAGATTCGAATTCATCTAAATGGTTTCTTAAGCTATTATTTTCATTTTCAAGTGATTTATATTCATCGACAAGCTGATTATATTCTTTTTTAATCCCTTTGTATTTTTTAGAAACTTTCTTTTTACTTTTTTTAGTACTTTTAAGCTCGCCGGATATTTCTTTGAATTCATCTGAAAGGGTATTGTAATCTTGTTCTAGTTTATTATATTTTTCTATTTGTTCATGATCATGTTGGATAGTAGTTGTTTTTAGATTATTAAGATTTGTGGTAAGATGTTCATTTTTTTCCATAAGTTTGTTGTATCCATCTTTAAGATTTTTATTTTCCTTAACCATATTTTCATATTTGGTAGATAATTCATTGAATTGGATTTGAACATCACTATTGTTAGACTTTAGCTGTTCAAATTCTTCGTTGATTGAGTTAAGTTTTGAAGTTGCCTGTTCATAGGATTCTTTTAAATTTTGGTTTTCTGCAAATAAACTATCATATTTCATTGAAAGATCTGTGTTAACTTGATTTAAATCATTTATAGTTTCATTACATAATTCTAGTTTTTTTGTGATTACATCATATTTTTTAATAAGTTCTGTATTTTCAGATACTATAACCCCATATTTTTTAGAAACTTCACCATATTCATCTTGGACGGTTTTATTAAACTCCTTTAATTTATCAATAAGTAAATTTGCTGAGATAAGTTCTTCGGATAAGTTGCTGTTTTCGTTTTTTAACTTATTATTATTGTCAATAATTTTATCATGCTCATCTTTAAGATTTGCTAAGTTTAGGTTTAATTGATCTTTGAAATTATTAGAGGCCCTTAGTTCATTATTGAGAATATCATATTCATTTTGAAGATTAATGTTATCTGTTTTTAAATTCTCAATAATTTCATTTGAAGAGTTTAAGTCTTCTTGAAGTTTATTATACTTTTCAAATAAGTTAGAGTTAGAATCTAAAAGAGAATCAAATTCTGATTTTAAATCAGCATATTGAACACTAAGTTCGGCATATTCTGGATTTTTTGTAATGTCCTGATTTTCAAGTTGAACAATGTAGTCGTTTTTATCATCAATATTCATGTTTAATTGAGATATTTCATCGCTTAAAATATAATTTGCAATTTCAATTGCACTAAGCTGTTCATCATTATTTTCAAGTAATTCTTTATCCTGTTCAGGTATAACAAGCACATTTTCTCCATTTTCAAAGACATCTTCCTGTTTAGGTACAGTAACTTGAATTTGTTCTGTTTTATATTTTCTCTTCTCACCGTTTTTTAATGTTCGGCTATACTCTCTCGAATATTTCTTTATTGTTCCCTTAGCAATTCGCATAATAAAACCTTCATAGAATATTTCTATAATTCATTTAATATTATTGTTTCTAAAAATTGTTAGAATAGAAAAGTTATGTTGTTAGATATATATGGTAAAGTATAGTTATATAGAAAAAGTACATTAACCTTTGAATAAATTAAATATTAATTAAGTAAATATAAAGTTTTTGAAAAATAGTTAAAATAAATAATCAGGCTTTTAAGTATTTGGCCTGTGAAAGTTTTTGAAAAAAAAGAAAAAAAGTATAAGAGAATAATAGAATTCCCTTATGCTTTTGCTGGTGTTACAGTGACTTTGTTTGAAATAACTGCACCATTATCAACACAAAGACTAGTGATAATGTATTCACCAGGACCAAGATTAATATTTAAACTAGCAGTACCGTTAACATCACTAACTTTGTTATATAATACACCATTGATGTTAAATTGTATTTTAGCACCAGCTAAAGGATTACCTTTACCATCAACAATATTTGCAGTAAATTTCTTACCAGCCTGGAATGTTTCATTGAAATCTTTAGCAGTTAAAACAGGTGAAACAGTCACATTATTAGAAATAATACATCCATTACACCATGCTGTAACAATATAATCTTTTGGTTCAGAATTACCAGCAGGTAAATTAATGCTTAATACAGCAGTACCGTTAGCGTCGGTAGTTCTTTTGTAGAACACAC
>CAYPJH010000158.1:0-3680 GCA_964411035.1 uncultured Methanobrevibacter sp.
ATTAACTTATGTTCAACTAATGAAGAAACTATGGATAAAAGTGTGGAGCATTTGTTTAAAGCTGCACAGGCCGGAGAATGGATGGGGGCTTATAGAATTGTTTTTCACCCGGGATTTTACAGTAAAAGAGATCCTAAAATAGCAATGGATGAAACTAAAAAAACAATCAATAAACTTCTAAACAGATGTGAAGATGCAGGAATTGAAGATTATACATTTTCACCAGAAACTACCGGGAAAAGAACACAATTAGGTAATGTAAGTGAGATTGTTGAATTATGTTCTGAATTTGAACATTTTGAGCCAACAATTGATTTTGCTCATGTTCATGCACGGGGAAGAGGTTTTTTAAACACTAAAGAAGATTATAACTGTATATTCTCAACTATTGAAGATAATTTAGATATTGATCGCCTACACTGCCACTTTACAACAATTGAGTATGGTGATGGTGGAGAGATAAAACATCATACATTAGCTGAAGAAGATGAATATGGACCATATCTTAAAGACTTACTTGAGATTCTTATTGAAAATGACTGGAAAGCTAATATAATTTGTGAAACTCCAAATAGGGATGAAGATGCAATTATAATGAAAGAAATGTATGAATCAATGATTTAGACAGATTATTTTAAAAAAACCGAATAATTCCTTACTGTTTTCAAATTATTAAAAAGGGGTAACAAAAGGAATAATATAAAAATAATGAATAATATAATTCTTTAAAATGGTCTTTATAATTTTACTTTAAAAAAAAGATAATTAATCTCTAGAAAGGTGCTTTAAATGAAAAATAATCCTAAAATAATTGAAAGTAAAAAAAATGAACATGCTAAAACAACTAAATCAACATCCAATCCTGAATATGCAAAATTAGTTGTTCTTAAAGCTGTTGGTTATCCCTTTGATTTTTCTTTGATGGAAACAAATATTGATATTATTGATAAAGATCTTTTTGAAGAATATGCCCGTGATCAATGGCTTGGAATTGCCGTGAAAGAGGGTTCTTATCTTTTTGACCAGAAAATAATCCCGGATTATGGTTTTCAAATAGTAACTGCCGAGCCTAATGAATCTACAATATCTGAAAATACCCAAATAAAACTAATAGAAAAAGACATTGTTGAAAATAATAATGATGTTCCCTATAAAAGCAATATTAGGCTTACAGATGTTATAGGTCAGGAACATGCTAAAAATAAAACAAAAGTTTTAATGAAATATCTTGAAGATCCGGAAAAATTCGGCATGTGGGCTCCTAAAAATATTTTATTTTACGGTTCTTCAGGTACAGGAAAAACAATGCTTGTTAAAGCTTTAGCTAATGAACTTGATGTTCCGATGTATTTAATAAAAGCTACAACATTAATTGGAGATCATGTTGGAGATGGTGCATCTAAAATACATGATCTTTATGAGAAAGTGCAGAAACAGAAACCTGCAATAATTTTTATTGATGAGATTGATTCAATTGCACTTCACAGGTCTTATCAATCACTTAGAGGAGATGTTACTGAAATTGTAAATGCTCTTTTAAATGAAATGGATGGTATTGATTCTAATGATGCTGTTGTAACTATTGCTGCTACAAATAATCCGACTGCTATTGATACTGCAGTTAGAAGCAGGTTTGAAGAGGAAATTGAATTTAAATTACCACATGATAATGAAAGAAAAGAGATAATTGAAAAAAATATGGAAACTTATCCTCTTGAAACTGATTTAAACTTAGATGCATTAGTTAAATTAACTAATAACATGTCAGGCAGAGACATTAAAGAAAAAATACTTAAAACTGCTCTTCACCATGCAATTTCACAGGATAAAGAAATTGTTGATATGGATGACATTGATTATGCTTTAAAAATAAGTAAAGTTAAAAATACTGATATTAAAGGAATGTTTGAATAATCCTATTTAAATAGATATTCAGCAGTTTCTATAATTCCTTCTTCATCATTTTTTGCAGCTTCTTTTAACTTTTTATTAATATCGAAAAATATTTTATTAACAATAGATTTTGTTAAATTATCTAAAATTTTCACACTGCCATCTACATCAGATAATTTAACTATTGCTTTTTGTGTTTCACGTTGACGTATTTCTTCCATAGACCTTCTTAAATGGCCTAGAGTTTCATCAATTTCCATTATTTTAAATGAATCTTTAAGTAAATTAAACTCAATATCGATTATTTCTTCAGCTTCAATAGATTCACTTTGCCTTTGAGACTTATTATATTCAGCAAGCTCTCTTAAATCATCAATATTACAAAGATTAACTTCCAAATCCTTAACATCAGAACTAATATCACGAGGATTTGCAATATCTACCATGAACAAACCTTTAAAATCCTCACCAATATCAGATAAACGTTTTTTTGTAATAATTGGATGCGGTGCACTAGTTGCACTTATAACAACATCTGCAGTTTTTAAATATTCATTCAAATCATCGAAAAATATTGCTTCACCATTTAAATCCTTAGCTAATTGAACTGCAGCATAATATGTCCTATTTGCTACAAAAATAGCTTCTAAATTTTTTTCAGCCAATGATTTGGCAACAAGACAGCCCATTTTACCGGCACCAATAACCAGAACAACCTTATCTTCAAGACTTCCAAAGTGTTTCTCAGCCAAATCAACAGCAACAGAACCTATAGAAACAGAACCCTTATTAATATTTGTCTTATTACGTACCAGTTGACCTACATGAATTGATTTAGTAAAAATAGTATCTAAAATCTTTCCGCAATGACGTTCCTTCTGTGCCACTAACCTGGCATCTTTAACCTGGCCTAAAATCTGATCTTCACCAACAATCATTGATTCCAAACCGGAAGTCATTCTAAATAAATGCCTAATCGCACTATCCCCATATTCTATAATAATGGATTTATTGTCACAGTCTAAAATAGGTTCATCAACTACACAATTATCATTATGAATATAATACTCCTTACGATTACAGGTGGATATTTCCACATACTCAACAACAGAATATTTTTCTTTAAGTTTTTCAAAAATACCATCAATATCCTTTGAAACCTCTTCCATAGTTTCAATATCTGCAACAGTATAATCCACCCTTAAATTAATAATCATAAAATCACTTCATCAATATATAATTTAGCCTGATCAACATCACCAGATTTAATAAATTCATCAAGATTTTTATCTTCAAATAACTCATATAACATTTTTTTACGTGATTTTTGATTATCTACATTTTGTTTAAGTAATTTACGAGCGTAATCTTGAAGTTCTATTTTAATAATATCCTCATCAGTAATAATATCCTGTATCTTTTTACGCAAATATTTTGAAACTAAAGGACTTTTAGAACCGGTGAAAATAGATATTTCAACATCTCCAACATAAAAACTGTTTGGAACTATAATATTTCCCTTATACGGATAATCCGCACGATTAATTAATTTGCCACTAGCTATTTTAGAAGTATAATCTGCAAGTTTTCTATCACCACTTGCTATTATAACAATGTCTGCCCATTTAACTAATTCATCAACATCCAAAGTACTTTTTAAAAGAGCACCTTTTTTAGCTAATTCCCCATCAATATTCTCCCCCGCCAATATAACATTAGCTCCATGGTCAAGGAATTTATGTGCTCTTCTAGTAGCTAATTCACCAGTACCTAAAATAAAAACATTA
>CAYPJH010000159.1:0-1955 GCA_964411035.1 uncultured Methanobrevibacter sp.
GGGTCGCGACTGATAGTTTTTTCAAGATTACGAAAATAAAGTTCAGTGAGTCGGTATTCCGGAAGAGTTGCGGCATCGGAGGCAAGTTCTATGAATTCAACTTCGTAGCGGCTGCGACCTGTGCGGCGGATATCTAAATAGAATGCTGCCGCATGAAGCCGGCGAGAGATCTTCTCGGCACCGGTAAAGACACCTGTGTCGTGGTTGAGGAATTCTGTCCAATAGTGGATACTTTCGTAGGAAGGCACTTGATCTGCTATGTAGCCTGTGACAGAAGTGCGCCCTTCGTTTTTCCACTGCATGAGATGCCGCAGGGTAGTCTTCATCGGGATGGAGAGGGCGCCGAATCTACCTCTCAGCCGGAGGAAAATATTGTCGGCTATTGTATTTTCCAACGGGTGATATACCTGTGCTGCGACTACATCCTGTGGAAAATAGACAGGGAGCGAGCTGACCCATTCCCAGTTGCAATAATGTCCGAGAAATAAGGATACGTTTCTCCCGGAGCGAAGCAATGATGCCACGTTGTCTACGTTCTTGAAATGCATCCGTTGCGCCATCTCCTCCTTGCTGATAGAAAAAAGCTTGATTGTCTCAAAAAAATAGTCGGCAAGCCAATGGTAGAAATCTTTTTCTATCGCCTTCAGTTCGTCTGCGCTTTTTTCGGGAAATGATGAGGAAAGGTTGGCTCTCACTATTTTTATCCTGTAGCGCACGATTTTATGAGCGACTAACGCTGTCGCCGATGCCATGATGTGAATCGCACGCCAAGGGAGTGATGCAATCATGCGAAGCATAGAGCCGAAAATTTTTTCAGCAAAAGCAGCCATCTTTCAGACTCGTGGCGTGATAGTAAAGGTGATTGTGCCGCGCGTCTCTCCTGCTCCTTTCTTCGGGCTCCATCTGGCTTGTCGCGCAGCTCGCTCGCAGGCGCGTCTGATAGATGCCGATGCTCCACCCTGTGCCGTAGCCGAAGTCACATTTCCCTGCTCATCGACAGTGACAGTGACGGAAACAGTGACTTTACGCTGAAGCGTGACATCGGGTTTGGGACAACCTCGAAACACACGCCCTCTGGCAAAGCCTCTCACTCCGGCTCCCTCACCTCCTGAACCTGATGAGCCGTTTTTACCATTGACTTGCCCGTTTTGACCGGAGAATCCTTTCGCCATCGATGATGTGATCTTACTGCGCTCCTGCTTGGTAGCCGACGGTTCGGTAGTCTTAACTGGGCTCTCTTTCTTTGAGCTGACAAGTTTCGGCTTCTGAGGCGCCGGTTTCGGATTTTTGCCCGGCTCCACAAGACGGTCGTTGTCTTTCGGCGCCGGCTCCGGCTCTCCTTGCTGCACCGGTGCCGGCTCATCGTTAGCGGTAGCATCTTTTTCTCCGAGATTAAGGAGTTTCGGCTCTATGAATATCTCCTCTTCGATAGCTATCAGCTCCGGCTTTTTCTTCTCAGGCTCCGACGCGATGTCTATGCTGAGATGTGTTGCAAGAAGGATGCCGATAGTGAGAGCTGCAAAGAGCAATGTGCAGAGAGCAGCCGTAAGTCGGTCCTTTTTATTATTGCCGGTAGATGCCATGTCAGCGGTTATTTTTTGGATTTAAGCACCGGAGTCTCTACAATTTGCGGCGACGGAGCAGATTGTGACGCTCTTGTAGCAAGCACCATTTTCAAATTATGCCGCGATGCGATGTCGAGCACTTCCACCACCTTGCCGTATTCCACTTTAGTATCGGCATAAAGGGCTACGGATCTTGTGGAGTCTTCCTGCTGAATTACGGCAAGCGCAGCCATAAGTTGCTCGGCACTGACTTCATGCGGGCGTTTGTCATCGGCTATCTCCGAATTGCGGTCTTTCACCACATAGTAGCGGCAGACAGAATCGATGTAGACTTCCGTGACAGGCTTGAGCGATGTCTGCTCGCTGCTCTGCGGCAAATCGACATCTATC
>CAYPJH010000160.1:0-1841 GCA_964411035.1 uncultured Methanobrevibacter sp.
CTTATCCCAGAACATGTTATAGTTATTACTATTATTTTAGCTATATTCTGTTTTGTACTTAGATATTCAGCTTAGAATTTAAATATTCTAATTCTACTTTTTTTATTAATTAAACTAATTTTTTAGGAAAATTACATGTTAACTAAAAGAATTATCCCTTGTTTAGATTGTGATTTACAAGTTCCAGAAGGAAGAGTTGTAAAAGGTGTTGAATTCAAAGAAATTAAATATGCAGGAAACCCTGTTGATTTAGCTACTCGTTATTATGAGCAGGGAGCTGATGAAATTGTTATTCTTGATATTACGGCTTCTTATGAACGTAGACAAACAATGGCAGATGTTATTAAAAGATTAACTGAAAACGTTTTTATTCCAATCTGTGTTGGTGGAGGAATAAGAAAAGTTGAGGATTATATTAACATGCTTAAAGCAGGTGCTGATAAATGTTCTACCAATACTGCAGCTATTAAAAACCCACAGCTTCTTACTGAAGCTTCTAAAGTTGTTGGATCTCAGGCAGTAGTAATAGGTATTGATGCTAAAAGAAGATATGTTGATAATCCACAAGAATTCAGTGATAAAAATATTGTTGAAACCGATAAGGGTTATTGCTGGTTTGATTGCAGTATTTATGGTGGACGTGAATTTACAGGAATGGATGCGATTGATTGGGCAGTTAAGTGTCAGGATTTAGGTGCCGGTGAAATATTGCTTACTAGTATGGATGGAGATGGAACTAAAGCAGGTTATGATTTGGATCTTACAAAAGCTATTAATGATGCTGTTGATATTCCGGTAATAGCTAGTGGTGGTGTTGGTGAACCTAAACATATATTGGAAGCTTTTAAAGTTTCAGATGCAAGTGCTGCATTAGCTGCCAGTATTTTTCATTTTAATGAATATCCTATTTCTGAAGTAAAACAGTATTTACATGATAATGGGGTTAAAGTGAGGTTATAAATGTTAATTGAAAGGAAAATTGATCTTGATTTAACACAGTTATCAGGTCAAACTTCCCAGCCTCCCTGGTTAAAATCTGATGATACTTTTAAGGATATTGTTCTTGTTGATAATTGTCCTGTTTTATTTAAAGTAAAACAGATTGGTGATTTTATTGATTTTGATTGGGAATATCCTTTAAATGCTGATTTTAACTTTTCTAAAAAAACTTTATTAGATAATTTATATTCTATTTTTGATTTGAATTTTGATTTGAGTAAATTTTATGATTATTTAAATGATAATGATAAATTAAAAGATGTTAGTAGTTTTTGCAATGGTTTAAGGTTATTCATGGCTAAGAGTAAGTTTGAATCTGTTTTATCTTCTATTTCAAGCTCTAATAATTCAATAGCTCGTTGGACTAAGTCTATTAATATGCTTAAGCAGAAGTGGGGTGTGAAGGTTTCATATCCTTCCGGAGATTTTTATACATTTCCTGATGTTGAAAGCATTAAAACTTCTTTTGAGGATGCAGAGGAGGAATTTAATCTTTCTTCTGAAATTTTAGACATTGGCAAGTGTAACAATAATCTTAAAACTTGTGGATTTGGATATAGGTCAAGCTATATTAAAAAAGCAAGTGAATTTTTTACAGTTGAAATGGACCTTTGCGATATTTCAAGTGTAAGTTATGATGAGGCTTTTGAACTGGTTCAGATGGTGCCGGGTGTTGGTCCGAAAGTAGCTGACTGCATTTTGCTTTATGGATATGGTTTTAAACAGGCATTTCCAACAGATGTTTGGATTAAAAGAATTGTATCTTACTTATTTTTCAATGGTCATGATGTAAGCGTTTCTAAAGTTCGTGAATTTGGAATAGCTGAATTTGGTGACTATGC
>CAYPJH010000161.1:0-2261 GCA_964411035.1 uncultured Methanobrevibacter sp.
ATCATCATATTCATAGTAATCTGCACCTACAATAGCACAACTTCTTGGAATTGATGGATGAGCAGGTAATTTTGCAAGATAATGAACTACATTAGTATTCTTATCTACAAGTGCAAGGATTGTTGCTAATATTCCGGATGATGTTCTGTTGAGCGGTAAAATTTTTTCACCACCCATATGTTTTAAACCTTCAAGCTGTAAAAGCTCTTCAAAAACAGCAGGACCTACATATGTTTCAAGAAGATCTATTTCATCATCTGTTGCAATAAACCCTCCTGAAAGCCCTGTAAGATCAAAAAGGTTTTCACGACCTTTTTTTGAGACTATATTTTTTATAACCTTTAAAGCGTTTTCTCTTTTTTTGACTTCATCTAAGCTATTGTTAATAATCATTTAATCATCTAATTGTAATTTGAAATCTTTGAATGCATCGTAGAAGTGTTTTATATTTTTACTTGGAACTTGAATCGGTTCTGCTGCTCTAACATTTCCTCCAGTCTCCTCTTCCATATAGGAATATTCAAGTACCGCAACTTTTCCATCTTCAGTTGTCCAGAATATTACACTATCATGAATTTCAAGATTCTTTTTACCTCTGTTTGGCATGAAAATTTCAAGTGATGATGATACATTCAAGTCTGTTTCAGCTACTTCCTCCTCATTATCATAGTCAATAAGGCTTAAACTGTAATCTTTAAATTTTTCATAATATTTAACCATGTCTTCATCTGAAACTGGAATGAATACTTCATCTCCCTCTTCCATATCCTCATCATTAATCTCATATTCTGCATCAAGGATTTTACCTTCAGGACTTGTTCTAAATATTACTCCCATTATCCTAGCATCTGGAACCTCATCAAGCATGAATGATAATGACACCCCTATTTGATTAAAAAACTTTTCTCGTTCATCCTCTTTTTTATTTACTTTCTTAATTCTCGTAATCTTTGATTTCAACTTTTTTTCAGCAACTTCATTTATATCTACCATGTTTTTACACCCATTTATAAAATGTATTTTAAAGAATTATATAAAAATATTTTTAATTGCTATATATAAATATAATGGATTGAAATTTATAAAAAAAATAAATGATAATATTGCCAATACTACTTTTAAGCCATTTGATTCTTAAAATTTAAGCACAATATTCTTTAAATAATTATTTTGTTATAATTTTTTATTTATACAAAAATTACCATACTTTAATTAGTTTTATGGTTAATTAAAAAACATTTAAATTGAATTAAGCTATAATCAATATTGACATTGTCATATTATCGTATTGGTTGAGTCTTATTGTTTCAATTAATCATATAAGCTATTTCCTTTACTGTCCATTGCAACAATTAAAGGTCCGAATTTTTTAACTTTTAATTCCCACATTGCCTCAGGCATTCCTAAATCCAACCAGTTTACGCTTTTAATTTCTTCTATAGCATCAACATATAATGCTGCACATCCTCCTGTTGCAACAGCATAAATTGCATTATATTTTTTTAAAGCTTCCCTTACGGTATCATCCATTCCTCCTTTACCAATGATGATTTTCGGACCCATCTCGATTACATCTGCCTGATAGGGGTTCATTCTCATTGATGTTGTAGGACCAATAGCTATCATTTCATATTTACCTTCTTTTTCAGCTATTATAGGTCCTGCATGAAATATTGCAGCGTTATCAATGTTTAATGGTGCACCTTCTTCTAAAAGTCTTTTATGTGCTTGATCTCGTGCTGTGAGAATCGTACCTGTAATTTCTATTACATCTCCTGCATTAAGCTTTGTTAAGTCCTGTTTAACTGGAACATTTATTTCAATCATTTCTTCACCTTAGTTTAATATATTGTTAAGTTTTGTAATAAAATTTATTATCTTTTTATTTATGTGATACTTTAATAATATGTTGTAAGGGTTAATTTAAAAATAGTATGTTAAAATTACTTTAAAAAGAGAATTTGTTGAAAATAATATAATGATTAAAAAACTGTGATTGCCCGAAGGCAATCACTTTCGTATAAGAAGTTTTTTTAACGAAATTATAATATGAACGACCATATTACAGATACATGTTTATTATTGGCAATATAAGTATTTTTTGTTACAATACAAAGCAATAAGTTTATTTAATACAATTTTCAGTATAGGTCCATAAAATTAAAAATATTCAAATTTAAAAACCATACATTATCAAATATTTTATTAAACAAAAAATTAATCATGTTCAGAATGATTTAAACACATATGAAAAACATGAT
>CAYPJH010000162.1:0-2565 GCA_964411035.1 uncultured Methanobrevibacter sp.
TACCAGTACCCCCAGACAATACAGCAAAATGATTATTCTTTGACATTAAAAATGTAGACTGGAACATGTTCTGTGCAAAAGACATACTTCCAGCTGCCGCTCCATTAGGATCTTCTCCAGTTGGATCTGTAATAATGATTATGTTACAAGTAGCTGCTACACTACTCATACATAATAAAATTATAATGAAAAATACTGTCAATTTTTTATGTATTCTCAAATTTTACCCCTCATTTCGACTTATTATCTAAATTAACCGTTGAAAAATCTTCAATAACTGTTACAGTTACAATTCCTGTGTTTCTATCTACCTGCACATCAGCGGCTGTAATTGGCTCTACTGATGTTCCAGGTACTGTCGACTGTTTTGCCAGCTCTTGTGCCGTCTGAATAGCATCCTGCAGAGCAACCTCTCTTTTTGATGTTTTTAAAATGTCGCCGTAAATGACACTACCGCTTCTTAATCCTGATTGCATAACATTAGACCTTATGCTATCTACTGAAACTATATCATTTCCTTTAACAATTATTCCAGATATTGGAACACCATCAGAGATTTCAGGAGATGACGCATAAGCAACATAAGTTATTAAACGCCCACAAAGAATTAAAATAAACGCCAATAATAAAATGATTAACGTGTCTCTTCTTATTTTCATTAACATGTTTTGCCTCGATATATCTTAAATATGGAAATCTCTAACCACATTAAAAACATAAAAAATAAATTTATATTATTATATTAAATAACATTGTATTTAATAATTTCCAATCTTACAACAATCTGGTTAAAAGACCTTCAGCAGGGTCCATTCCCTGAGCTCCAATTAATAAAATAACATCGTCCTTTAATGAAATATTATAAACATGATTCAATGTATCCATAAGTGTGTCAAAATGTTTAAAATCAATATTGTTATCCTTTAAAACTTTAAAAAAAACATCCCTCTCTTCCATATGAACAACATTTAAATCATCAACAACATCAATACTTGATGATAATGTTAAATCCATATTATCAGTAAAGCTTTCAACTAAAGCTTCAACATTGAGCCTGTTAATATCCACTCCTCTTGACCCTCTAATAGAACATGCAACATGCAGTTTTCCATTTTTAGGAGTTAATTTTAAAGATTCTTTAATAGTTGCTTTTATACCTTCAGGATTATGTGCAAAATCATCAATAATCAAAGGCTCATGATTAATTACAGAAAATCTCCTGTTAAGAGATTTATAGGTTTTTACACCTTCCTTTATATCCTCCAAATCAACACCGAGAGAAATACAGCCTGCAACTGCAGATAAAATATTTTGAATAAAATGATAGCTGGTAAAAGGAAGATCAGATGTCTGTAAAATAACCTCTCCGTTATAGACTATTCCATCATCATAATAGACGGCATTATCTGAATTATCCAGTTTGTTCATTGAACAATAAAACTTATCCTTATCAGTGTCAATTTTTACAAGCAAATCATCATCGGCATTTAAAACAATGGTATCCTTAACAGCTTTTGGAACTGCTGCAATTTCTTTAAAGACATCATCAACAGAATTTACAAGACCAATATGGTCCATAGCTATATTGGTAATTACCCCAACATCTGCCCCAACAGCATCAGCCATTAAATAGGCATGATTTTCCATTAAATTCCCAAGCCATCCCTGAACTTCAGACACTTCAATTACCAGATAATCCGGCCTGCCGTTTTTAGCTGCATCCTCTGCAATTAAATTAGCTACCATAGGGTCAATAAGTGTATTAAACTCTGACTCGGAATCTGTGTTTGTGAAAACCCTGAAACCTGCATTATTTAAAATATGATAAATTAAATGGGAGGTTGTTGATTTGCCATTAGTCCCAGTTATTATAATATTTTTGGAGTCCGGAGAGAAATTGGAAATGGCATGCTTTAAAGCATATGCATTTGCAAGTTCAATTTTATCTACAACAATCAAAGGAAAATCAAGTTCAGATGCTTTTTCTAAAGCCCCGTCTTTTGGATTTTGTGTAATCAGGCAGGATATGTTTTTAGATTTAGCTATCTCAACACCTTTACCGTCAATCCAATGCCTTATAACAATATCTCCATTACCTGCATTGTTAAGAAATAAAAATCTTCCAGTGAACTCTGTGAAAAAATCATCAGACCCCTTAATCTCTCCGTTAATAGAATTAGCTAACTCTTGAATATTCAAAATAATCACCTGAAAGAATTAGAAAAAGAAAATTCTTATTAAAATTCCCAAAGCACATAAAATAGCTGTACCTATCCAGTAGATAGAAACTATCTTAACTTCAGACATTCCCCTATAATTTAAAGTATGGTGGAGAGGTTCTACAGGTAAAGTAATAATATGTGACCTGTGTAACAGGCTAACAATAACGGAAAATATTGGAATTCCTAAAGAAAGAACACCAAAATAAGGAATATCGCAAATAAGCACTGCTGTTGCAAATCCTACACCTAAGATAAATGATCCTGTATCTCCCATGAATATTGTTGCAGGATATCTGTTGAATATTAAAAATCCTAAACATATTCCTGTTAAAATTACAAATGG
>CAYPJH010000163.1:0-1615 GCA_964411035.1 uncultured Methanobrevibacter sp.
CGAGAAGATCCTGGAACAATGTATTTCAAACGCTGAAAAATAATGGATTCCAACCAAGAATACTGTATCCAGCAAAATTAAGCTTCAGATTTGACAATGAAATTAAAATCTTTCATGATAAACAAAAGCTAAAAGAATTCACAGCCAGAAAACCAGCACTGCAAAGCATTTTGGGCAAAATACTACAAGAAGAGGAATGGAAAAATAGTGCCCAAAACTAACAGCGGGAGTTATCTCAGTAAAGGGGGAGGAAAATAACCAAAAAGTAAAAACTAGCCAAACTAAAATAAATAAATAAATAAACATGACTGGAAGTACAAATCACATTTCAATTGTAACCTTAAATGTTAATGGCCTAAACTCACCAATCAAGAGACATAGGCTAGTAAACTGGATCAAAAATCAAATCCAACAATATGCTGCCTTCAGGAGACTCATATGATAGGAAAAGACTTACACAGGCTGAAGGTAAAAAGTTGGGAAAAAATCATACCACTCGCATGGCCCTCAGAAGCAAGCAGGGGTGGCCATACTCATATCGAATAAAATCAACTTCAAACCTAAGTTAATCAAAAGGGATAAAGAAGGACACTATATACTGTTAAAAGGAACCATCCACCAACAAGACATAACAATTATCAATTTGTATGCACCAAACAATGGTGCTGCAATGTTCATAAAACAAACTCTCCTCAAGTTCAAGAGTCAAATAGACCACAACACAATAATTATGGGTGACTTCAACACACCGCTCTCTCCATTGGACACATCCTCCAGACAAAAGCTGAATAAAGAAACTATAGAACTCAATAACACAATCAATAACCTAGACTTAACTGACATATATAGAATATATCAACCATCATCAAGTGGATACATGTTATTCTCAGCAGCACATGGATCCTTCTCAAAGATAGACCATATATTATGCCATAGGGCAACTCTTAGTAAATATAAAGGTGTGGAGATAATACCATGCATCTTATCTGATCATAATGGAATGAAACTGGAAATCAATGATAAAAGAAGGAAGGAAAAATCATGCATCACTTGGAGAATGAACAATAGGTTACTGAATGATCAATGGGTTATAGAAGACATCAAGGAGGAAATTAAAAAATTCTTAGAGATTAATGAAAACACAGACACAACATATCGGAATCTATGGGACACATTGAAAGCAGTTCTAAGAGTACACCTTGGTGGAGAGCACCTGCCTAGCCTGAGTTAGGCCCTGTGCTCACCCTCAGCATCACACAGGCTCACTCGAAATGCAGCCACTGTAGAATAAAAGTGTGTGTGCTGGCTCACACTTGTAGCCCCAATTACTGTTCTTGTTGTAGTTGAGGGAGGGGTCATATCACCTAAGAATTAGGATAGCCTGAGAAACAGACCAAGGCCCCATGGGGGAATGGGTGGAAGGGTGGCACAGCACACCTTTAATCCCAGCGCTGGGGAGGCAGAAACAGGTGGATCTCTCTGAGGCCAACTTGTTCTACATAGTTGAGTTCTAGTCCAGCCAGGGCTACACAGTAAGACCCTGGCCCTCCCCCCCATTAAAAAGTTAATTTTACTATTTGAGTTTGGTTTCTACTTTAAAATAATATACCTTCCA
>CAYPJH010000164.1:0-1538 GCA_964411035.1 uncultured Methanobrevibacter sp.
GTCACATGCTGTTGGCTTTTTGATTTCAAATGCATGCTTTTAATCAGTGAAACCTGGAAGCTTATTGTTCTCTTAGAAAGGTACATCCTCAGCTAACTTTTTAAGAAGCCAGGTCTGCATATATGTAAGAGAAATGTTTTGTCAAAATACAAAAACCGCGTTTATAGTCTAGGTTTAGACATAGTGACGAGCCCCTTATTATGTTCTGCAACACTGAAATTCTGAAACACCAAATTTCAGTTCTACAAAATATTTCAAAATTTGTTATTTGATAACAATACCTTTAAACAAAAAGGATTAACAAAATATTTTGTACAATATGACTACACATTTAAAAATATATTTCAACAAATAAAAAATGTTTATTTGAAATTTTGTGACAATCTAGTCTTGAATATTTTCCCTTCTATATTATGTGCTCATGTAAATTTTCCATAAACAATTCACCAGGATATTTTGGTTTTATTTCTCTAGATTAACATTTGGTCCTGCCAGTTTGGCGATTATTTTTCTGTATTTGTTCTCTTACATTTTATTTTTTCTTTCTACTTCTGAATTATTGCCTTTTTCCTGAAATTATTGAACATTTCCAGAATTATTTCCTATTATCTAATTGTTTTGTATAAGCAGCAACATTTGTCAGTATTTAAAATGATGATGTAGACAATATAGTACCATGGAAAATGACATAGATGATGTCAAAATAATCACCTGCCATTGAAGTTGCAGATGAGGAATGATATTGTCAGTCTTCATATTTTCTGCACCACCAGCTTTTCATTTCAACATGTTGTTGGTGGAGTGTGAAAAGTGATTTAATTGACAAAGTTTATCCTCCACGTCTGTTATTTGCAATATATGCTACACATGCTATATAAAATCTGCTATTGAAAGAAGAAATAATCATCTTTAAGAGCTTTAAACAAAATCAGAAGCCCACAGGAAAATTCTATAATGATGAAAATCTATATTATAGTGCGGGAGAATCAGACATACTAGAACTACATGAATAAAAAAAGACTATAGAACAAGGGAAAAAAGATGTGTAAAATGTTTGATGTAAAGTATTATATATAAACAAATAATTCATGGATACACATACATTCTACAACTTTTATAGATAAGAGAGTATTTTTCAAAATTGCAGTACATCTGTGGAATGGGAAGGAATATAAAATTTACAGTCAAGTAATTTCTTAATCCTTTTTTGTATAATATCTTAGGTCCATGTGGATGAGATAGAACTTTGCTAGCAAGAATACTTATGTGATTATCACTTTCAATTTTTAAATTATTTTCCTTATCTTCACCCTAATTAAACTATTAATGGAAGTCAAGTGGTTTTTTCATATGTATTAAGAAAAGAAAGAAGGGAAATGTGTGTTCATATTTTGGTAAACTGTAAGAGGACAGTTGGCTGGTGGAACAGTCAGAATAATGCTACCAGTGGCGTAACAATAGCAGGAGAAGCATCACTTCAGGAGAAGAACACCAGGTATATACGGTCCATGTGGCTTTTCCTATGGCAATATTACATT
>CAYPJH010000165.1:0-1744 GCA_964411035.1 uncultured Methanobrevibacter sp.
CAGCGTTTGCGTTAAGATTCGGGATAACCGCGCTTATCGGCTCGGCTGTCGGGATAATTCTTGCGGCGATATTCACCGACCCGCTTGTGTCGGCGGTGATGAAGCTCGCGGGGATAAGCAATTTCGCTTCCGCTCCGTCAATCGGGAATATTTTCATTCCGATATTTGCCGTGACTGCGCTTTTCCTGATATTCGCTTACCTTGCGGCGGGAAAAATGCGCAAAACAGACTTGACCGTGCTTATTTCCGAGTGATATGCTTTTATGTTATTCCTAAGTATAATATATAAGTATTTGCTGTATAGCCAAAATTGTGATATAATTATATTAAGGTCGATTGATATGCGGCAATGTCCGCAGGAAAGGAACACAAAATGAAGAACAAATTTTTTAAGACGAGAGCAATTTTACCGGTTTTACTTGCGGCTGTGCTGATTCTGACAGGATGCAATAATTCCGATGAAATCAGGGGTTCAAGCAATCCCATTATAAACAGCACAAGCGGTAATTCCGAAGGCTCAGACAGCAGTTCAGATAATTCAAATTCGTCGAATTCGGAAAGCTCATCTACAAGTGAAACAGGCTCCGGAAACAGTCATAGCGAAAGTCAAAGCAACTCAGGCAGCAGTTTGACCACTAACTCAAACACCCCGGGCAGTTCAAGTACCCCGAGCAGCTCAAGTACATCCACTCCGGAAAGTAAACCGAAAACAGCGGGAATTCTCCAAGTGCGCTTTGGCGCAGACGGTGCACCGTTTACGATGTATATTTATGATAATCCCACTGCTGCCGCTATTGCAAGACACGTTGGCACGGCGAGATGGCAGCTGCCGATCTATCACTTTGACGATTACGAAAATTGGGAGGTCATGCAGTATTACGACATTCCGTCAAGATATGAGATTCCCTCCAATCCCGAGAGAATTACTTCGGAAAAACCGGGAGAGGTCTATTATTCGGAGCCTAACCGCATAGTGCTGTATTTCGGTGACGCAAAGGTAAGCAGCGAATACACGCCGGTCGGATATTTCGAGCCCACGCCGGAGTTTATATCTGCGGTTGAGAATAATCCCGTGCTGGAGGGCTGGGGAAACAAAATCGTTATCATTGAGCCCGGTGATTAAGTGTTTTTCAGGAGTTGAGTTTATTGAACAGTTATGATGAAAACGCGATAGTTCAGAATCTTATCGACGCAGGATGCGAAAAGGATTTTATCGCAGAATTTATGGAGGCTCTTCGGAAAGAAAATATATCCAAAGATTTGAAGTTATTGCAGACGCACAGACGCTCGCTGTTGGATAATCTTCATAAGGAGCAAAAGCGGATCGACTGCTTGGATTATTTGGTTTACGTAATGACAAAGGGGGATTCGATATGAGGACAATTACAAACCAAACCTTTGACGAGGAAAGAGCGTTGTACGGCGAGCGTGATATTATCGTTCGCGGCTGTAAATTTGACGGTCCCGCGGACGGCGAGAGCGCATTGAAGGAGAGTAAGAATATAATTATTGAGGATTGCTACTATAATCTGCGATATCCTTTCTGGCATGACTCATATCTTCAGATCAGCGGCGGGGAAATGACACAGCTGTGCCGCGCGGCTCTCTGGTATGATGACCATGTTGAGATAAATAACCTTAAAATGCATGGCATCAAGGCATTGCGTGAGTGCAGGGACATAAGTATAAAGGACTGTGATATCATATCACCGGAATTCGGATGGTCGGTAAATAATATCAGTAT
>CAYPJH010000166.1:0-4399 GCA_964411035.1 uncultured Methanobrevibacter sp.
TATCAGTCACATGCTAATGCAAACATAGATTCAGCAGGGTGAAAATTATTTTATGCCAAATGTTGTTGCAGCTCATGCAGTATGGCTTTCTGAAGAAGAAATTAATATTATTATGGATAGGGAAGTTAAAATATCACATAATCCATGTAGTAATATGAAATTAGCTTCCGGAATATCTCCTGTAGATAATATGCTTTCCCATGATATTTGTGTAAGCATAGGTACTGATGGTGCTTCTTCTAATAATAATTTAGATTTAATAGAAGAAATGAAAACTGCTTCACTGCTTCAAAAGGTTAGTACTCTTGATCCTAAGGCATTGTCTTCTGAAGAAACTATAGCAATGGGAACTATTAACGGTGCTCGTGCATTAGGTCTTGAAGATGAAATAGGATCTATTGAAGTCGGTAAAAAAGCAGACCTTATTTTAATTAATAGAGAAGATGCAAACATGACTCCTGATAGTGCTTGTATAAGTTCTAATATTGTATATTCTGCTAATGGATCTAATGTAGATACTACTATATGTAATGGTAAAATTCTTATGGAAAATAGAAAATTAACTACATTAGATGAAAAAGAAATTTATAGAAAAGCTCGTGATGCAATATCTGAGCTTAAAAGTTTAAAACAGGAAGATGAATAGATAATTTTTATCTATTTACAAACTTCATCTTATTTTTATTTAAAACAATGCTCTTTTTCCAGTTATCATTACTTTCTGGGAAATCTTCTCTAAAATGAGCTCCTCTACTTTCTCGTCTTAAAATAGCTGATTTCACAGTTAAAATAGCTATTTCTGTCATGTTGATAACTTCAAGAGCAGTAACTAGATCTTTGTTATATTGGGTTTTATCAGCTACATTCATATTTTTAAGATTATTTTTAATTTCATAAAGTTCCTTCAGTGCTTTGTTTAAATCTTTTTCATTTCGAATAATAGAAACTTTTTCCCACATAATCTTTTGTATATTCTTTTTGATTTCAGATGGTTTTATTTCACCAGGTTTTATTAAACTTTTAATTCTGTTATATACTTCTTCAACCATTGTTGGGTTTGTTTCAAAGTTTGTATTTTTTGCAGCTTCACTTGCATATTCACCTGCAATTTTTCCGAAAACTTGTGTATCTGCAAGCGCGTTACCGCCTAATCTATTAGCACCATGAACTCCCCCTGTAACTTCACCACAAGCGAAAAGTCCTGTAAGTGAACTTTGACCTTTTTCATTAATTTTAACGCCGCCCATAAAATGATGAGCTGTTGGTGCAATTTCCATAGGTTCATTTTTAATATCAATACCAACATCCTTAAATTGCAAGACCATTGTTTCTAGCTTTTCATCAATTAAATCATCATCTAAATGTGTTATATCAAGGTAAACTCCACCGTTTTCAGTTCCTCTGCCTTCAATAATTTCTCTGTAAATTGATCTTGCAACAACATCACGGGTAGCTAATTCCATCTTCTCAGGAGCATATTTTTTCATAAATCTTTCATTATCTTTATTTAAAAGAATTCCTCCTTCTGCCCTAACAGCTTCTGTTACAAGAACTCCCTTTTTAGATTCAGGAAATATCATTCCTGTTGGGTGGAACTGAATTTCTTCCATATCAACTAGATTTGCTCCGGCATTATATGCAAGTGCAAAGCCGTCACCATTTTTCTGAACAGTATTTGAAGTTACTGGAAACATCTGTCCTGCTCCACCTGTTGCCAGTATTGTTGATTTAGCCTGGAAAAATATTAGTTGCGAATTTTTTAAGTTAAGACCAACTGCTCCTATAACTTTGGTTTTTTGATTTTTAGAAAGGATTAATGCAGTAATCATTACTTCTTCTATTGTTTCAATGTTTCTTCTATTTATTTCTTCTTTAAGAGAACTTATAATTTCATGTCCTGTTCTATCTCCCTGAAAACAGGTTCTTCTATAAGTTTGTCCTCCAAATGGACGCTGATCTATTTTACCATCTTTTTGACGTTCGAATAAAGCTCCGTAATTTTCCAAATCAATTAATCTACTTGGAGATTGAGTTACAAGAATTTCTACTAATTTAGAATCATTTAAATAGCTTCCGCCTTTTAATGTATCGTATACATGTGTTTCTATAGTATCATCTTTATCAACGGTTTTAAAAACAGCATTATATCCACCTTCTGCCATTCCAGTACAACCAGATCTAAATGATAATCCTTTAGATACAATTAAAGGTTTAAGCCCCTGTTCATCAACTTCAATAGCTGCTCTTGCACCTGCTCCTCCAGATCCAATTATTAATACATCAGATGAAATTGTTTTAATATCCATTATTTAACCTTAAAATTTAATTAATTAATAATTTGACTTTAATAAATTAAATATGTTTGTAGAATTTTAAAATCAGTTATTGACAGATAATATTTTTATTATTATCATAGACAAAAAATTAAGTTAAAGCAGATTAGGTTTAATCCGCTTTTTAGTTTTAGTTTTTATTATAATAAGTGTTTAGAAAGAAGATTTATCTTTAATCATTTTCTTTCTTCTAAGTAAGCTTTTATAATGTCGTCTCCTTTTAAGATGACTAAATTATTCTCATCAGCATATTTTTTAGCATCTTCGAATGATGTTGCCTGACCTGTTTTACTATCCATCATTTCACAAACAACACAAACAGGAGTTACACCGGCCATTTCACACATTGCAAGACCAATTTCAGTATGGCCCTTTCTATTTGCAAGTAGTGCTTCAGCTCCTCTTAAAAGACACACATGGCCTGGGGAACGGAAAGTCTTTCCAAAATCATCATATCTTTCTTCTTTTAACATAATGGCCATTTCACGAATAGTCATTGCTCTATCATGGTCTGTTACACCAGTAAATGATTTCCTATGATTTACCCAAATTGAAAAGGAAGATCTTTCATCGTAGGGAATATCTGTTGGTGCAAGAGTTGATAAAACAGGGTATTTGTCACTTGCTGCTTCCATGATTTCATTCATAAAAGGAAGATTTAAAGCATCACAGTAGAGAGGGTGTAGACAATTACAAATTAATCCTCCAGCATAATCTCTCATTGTAGCTATAGATTCTGGGGTTACAAATTCTGAAGCAATAATCATATCAACTTCTCCTTCCCTTTCATCATTATCATAGACAAGGATAAATTCTCCATTTCTTAATGCTTCAAAAGCTTCTTCTAATTTTTCGTGATTCATAGTAATTTCTCCTTAAATTAAATTTACTAAAAACCAGGGCTAAAAATAAATTTTTAATTTAATTCTCTTTCTTCCGGACTATCACCGTCGGTTTTGGATTTACACCAAATCAGCTGTATTAAGCTCGTGGACTTATATTTAATAGATTAATAATCACCACCGGTGGAGAATTTCACTCCGCCCTGAGAACTTACATCTAATTATAATTATCGTTATATATAAATGTTTGTTAGTTACACCTATATTTCAAGTGTAACAACATCGTCATCTTTTAAATTAAGTTTATTTCTTAAGTTTATAGGAGCAATAAACTCCAAATAATTTTCATCATGAACAGTTTTATCAGGAAAAATAATAGCTCCAACAATAGTGTTGTTTAAAACTGCTTTAACATATTTAACCGCTCCAAATTCACCTTCAGGTTTTATTATATTTTTACAGTTTTTTTTAATATCGTTAATTTTATCCAAATATGTTTTTGGGATGATAATATTTAATGTTCCGGCAAATGGTACAAATCCACATTTTTCAGTTATTGCATCTTTATAAAAATCTTGTGATAAAAAATAGGCTCCTTTTCCGAGACCTGTTGTAATTGTTCCTTCTATTTTCATATTAATCATCTATAAATTTTGATTTTATTTCATCAAATGTTAAATATCTGTTAAATTCAATTTCATCAGCCATTGAAATTATTTTATCAATATCTAAGTTTTTTTCTATGGTTTCAACCGCTGCCATTGAAAATAGATCATATCTAATTTCAATTTCCGGAGTACTTCCTCTTTTAGGCATTTTAAATTTATCTATTGAGAAGACTTCCTTTACATTAGAATTATTTTTAATAAATTCTTTGCTTTGTTTAAATATGTCTTCGTTATATATTTTGTTTAATATTGCTCCTTTTACATTAACTCCCAGTTTTTCAAGAATATTTGCATGAGAGGCTAAGTTAACGGCTGAAGTTTCTATTCCTCCTTTGTTCACTCCACTTACAAGTAACAGAGGTATATTGGCAGCTGCTGCTATTTCACTAGCTGAATAAGGTGTTATTTCATTTAACACCCCGGTAAACACGCTCATGACTCCTTCTACAAGAACAACATCATAATCTGTCTTTTTAATTTTTTCTATTGCTGTTTTTAAATCACACCATCCCAGATGGCCTATTTTAATACAGCTGTATTCTTCCATATTTTCTTT
>CAYPJH010000167.1:0-3519 GCA_964411035.1 uncultured Methanobrevibacter sp.
AGGCGGCTTCTCTATATTTTAAATAAGCTGTTTTTACATATGTGTATGAGCCACAGTAAGCAATACATGCACATACCATAAACATTTTTCTGTAATCAAACAATATTCAAGCCTATAGGAAGGGTTGTTGACGACTTCCCCACCTATAGGCTTTCAACATTCAATGGGTTTAAAAACACCTATTCCCCATCAATTATTCAATCAGCTTATTTTTCGGAATCGGGTGTATATGTTGCGACCGATGAATACTTTGATTCTATGATATGCTGTGCAACGGTTGAAATAAATTCAGAGTTTGTAGGCTTACCCTTCTCCGAATCTATCGTATTACCAAAGAGCGCATACTGCATATACAGCATTCCGCTTGTCCAAGCTTGTTCAATTGCATATCTGACAGCTTTTTCTACTGCGCTGGATGTAGTTTGCTCATAGAATGCGGTTATTTCGTAAAGCTCTTTCGCTGTATTTGTGCAACCAATAATCGACAGTGCAATCATTATTGATGCATATTCCGTTCCCTTATGAGATGTATCAAGACCCAGCGGTCCGAGCATATCATAAATCAACGAACCTGCAAAAATCTTTCCTTCATTTGCAGAATCCAAAAGAGTTAAATCGGTTTCATATTCCGCTGTAGTCCACTCATCAACCTTATTCTGGTTTTCCAGAAATTTCAAATGTTTCTTAAATTCGGATAGTATTCTATTTACAGTCGTTTCTATGGGAGTGCTTGCATATATAACTCCGTGCAATCCATCGGGAGAACACTGCGCCTCAAGGGATTCATTCTTTCTGCGTGCAATTGCATAAACCAATATATTCTTGCACAGCTTGCTCGAATGCAGAGTTTTGGCATAGCTCGCCGTGTCGATTCCTCCAAACTTGTTCTCAATGAGAATTATATTCGGCATTTTACGAAGCAGAGACGGAAAAAATTCCGATGGTGTCGTAATTGTAGGTAGCGTAGTTATATGCTTGCTTAACGCTTCCGATAGTTCATGGGTGAACTCTCGCTTCCCCTTTATGGCAATTGGTGTACTCGCTATTACAATTGAGCTTGATACCATCATCGCCCTTGTATAATCAAAACTATTTGCCCAACCGATGTCTTGTTTTCTCATTGTATAAACCCACTAATCTTTCTGTGATTTAAGAATCAACTTATAATATGTATACGCCATTTCGCCATATGGAACATCGCATAATAATTGATAATTGATTTCATATAGCTTTTTGTTATAGTCAGAACCCTCAATATAGTTTTCAACGACTGTGTTTGACAGCATCTCAAGCTCGGAAAGACTGATAACGCTGTCATTTGCCATACTCTCGGTGCAAGCTGCAATAAACGCAGTTATTAAATCCGCATTGTCCTTATCACGCTTTCGTATTTCAAAAATCAACTGATTCTCATCCGAATACAGATCCTGATTTCCTTCGGCATTAAGGTTATGAAAATCCAGCTCTGCGTATACGACGCAATCCGTTTCGTCAACGCACAATGTGATGCTTGCTAATTCGTTCAGAATCCCAAATCTAAATTCATACAGATAGTTCCCCGAATAGATTTCTTTACATTTACGCCTATCTATAGGAATACCGACACTTATTAATGCATTCTCAACATCACTGCGAAACGGAAACGGTTGTTGAGTTGGGATGGGTGTTGGCGTAACCGTTGGAATTTCAGTTTGTTTTTGATATGCTTCATCCGCATCTTCGATAAAGCCAAACTTAAGGTATATAAAACAACAAAGGAGAATCAACACGATATAGGTAATAATTTTGACTATACGCCAGCGATTCTCCTTATCCATTAAGCTTTACTCCATAAACTAAATTGCGAAATTACCATCCACAAACACAGGGATTTGTTTGCCATCATGGGTTATACCCACAATCTGAAGATCGCGTGTTCCAACCATAAAGTCACAATGCTGAGTGCTGTTGTTAAGTCCCTTGGCTTCAAGCTCCTCTTGGCTCATGCTGTCCCCATTCTTAATGCAGGGGTATGCCGCACCAAATGCGAAATGGCAGGAAGCGTTCTCATCGAAAAGGGTATTATAAAACAGCACACCACTATTTGATATAGGAGAATCATATTCTACAAGAGCGACCTCGCCGAACATTGAAGCACCTTCATCCAGTGAAATGGCTTTCTTCAAATACTCTTCGCCTATCTCCGCATGTGCTTCAACAATAACGCCATCTTTAAGAATCATATAGAAATTATCGATAACGTTGCCGCTTTCAACGAGGGGTTTTGATGCAACAACCTTACCGTTGACACCGTTACGCTTTGGAGCGGTAAACACCTCTTCCGTTGGCATGTTTGCAACAAATTCGATTCCCGATTTGCTAAGCTCAGAGCCTGCCATCCAAATATGATCCTCGGGAAGCTCAACCATCAAATCCGTACCCAGCGAATTGGTATAATGCAGATACTTAAAATTCAATGCCGTAAGTTTTTCACGTTTTTCCTTTAAGTAATCGCAATGATTACGCCAACGCTGTACAGCACCTCCGTTGCTTTCAATGCGAACAGCATTAAAAATCTCTTTCCACAGCCTATCCATAGCCTCATCAACAGGGAGATCGGGAAAAACCTTTTTCGCCCAAGACGGCACGGGAATGCTTGCAACGCACCATGGGAAAGAGCTATTCATAAGCATCTCATGATATTCGCTGTTTGCTTTACCCGACACACGTGAAAAACGTTCTATCCTATCGGGGTCAACGCCATTGAGGTTTTCGGGATCGGAAGCAGAAATTGAAAGCCTTGCGGCGTTGAGCTTAGCCATACCAAGATTTCTGTCAATATCCCATTGAAATACGTTATCAAATACGGAATCATCCGCATTCAGCCAGTGCTGACGAGCAGTGAAATCATCGTTCCACTGCATAATAACATCCTTCGCACCTGCTTCATATGCTGCCTTTACGCAAAGTCTTGCAAAATCTGCACAATTTACAGGTGAGTTTATCACGACGTACTGACCTTTTTGGACATTTAAGCCCACTTCGATCAGCAAATGAGCATATTCTTCAAGCATATTAACCATATATGTTTTCTCCTAAATACTAAATCAAAATCGCTTTTATCAGCGCAATCCGACCGTCCTATATACGGAATCTATGGTCTTTTCGGCAACCTCCGAAGCTCGCTCCGCACCGCTACGTACTATTGCTTCAAGCTCACCCTTATCTGCAAGTATACGCCTGTATTCCTCTTGTACAGGCAGAATTTCTGCAATAACCGCCTCGGCAACAGCCGTCTTTAGCGTTCCGTAACCACAGCCTTGGAACTCTTCAACCGTTTCATCCATGCTCTTACCCGTCATCGCACAGTATATCGACAGAAGATTATTCATTCCGGGACGACCAGCCTCATCTGCTCTCCGACCTTCGCTATCCGTCACGGCACGTTTAAACTTCTTAGTAATCGTTGCAGGATCATCCAATATGGAAATGTATGAGTTCGGATTGGAATCGGATTTACTCATTTTCTTTTCCGGATCG
>CAYPJH010000168.1:0-7373 GCA_964411035.1 uncultured Methanobrevibacter sp.
CTATTTTAATACAGCTGTATTCTTCCATATTTTCTTTTGTTAGATAAAGGCCGGGAATCAGATCTCTTGCATCAGAACCTACCTTTAAAAGTCCTACTTTATATCCTCTTTTTGTCAATGCTCCTGCAAGTCCTGTTTGAATGAAAGTTTTTCCGCTTTCTGATCCGTCACTTCCAATCATTAAAAATTTAGGAGTTTTATTTTTAGCCTTTTTTTCTATTGTTAAGCCTGTTTTAATTCCTACTTCTTTATGAAGCTTTTTAGAATATTCTCTGTTTTTTATATATACATTTTCAATGTCTTTTTGACTGGCTCCAATATATTGGAAAAGGTTTTCTACAAGTTTTGGATTTTCATCTAAAACATTATGAATCATTGTTCCGATTACATTTCCATCATCATTAACTGCTCCTGAAAAGATGTTATATTCATTTTCAGGATTTACATCGCTGTAATTCATTCTCTGTACTTTAGAGTAGAATAGGGGTTTTGCATCTCCTGTAACTTTACCATAGGTGTGGGTGTGAAACCCGTCAATATCTTCTTTTTGTCCTTTTACAAGAAATGAATTAGGAAATACTTTTGCCTTTACACGATCGCTTGTTACCAATGGTGAAAATTCAACATCTATTAGACCAAGACCTTTTTTTATTATGGGAACTTCAGATTTACGGCCAATATCAATTTGATTAGACAATAGCTGAAATCCGGCACATATTCCGATTATTGGCTTACCTTCTTTTGCCATTGTTTTTATTTCTTTTTCAAGACCTTTTGTATAATCTGCTGATTCGATTAATGTTCCGCCAGGTATTATTAGAGCATCTAGTTCTTCATGTGCTTTGTTACCATTTACAAGACCTTCTGAATTTACAAAGTCTGTTGGTAAGTTAGCAAAATTTTCAAATCCCGGAACTGCTCCTTTTAAATAGGTCATTCCTATTTTTATCATATTATCACTTAATATTTCTTTGATTTAGAAAAATACAATATATTAATTAATGCTTTTAAAGTAATTTTATAAAACAAACATAATAAACTTTTACTTGTAAGAAAATAGGGTGGAACTTATGTAAAAATAATCAAATCTGGCACTTTACTTAATTATTTCATTACAGATATTATAAAGTATTAAAATATGGTATATAAAATATAATATTTAGACATATATTTCAAGTGTAAAAATATCAAAAAAAGAAAAAAAATATCTATTGAGTATTTTCAAAAACACTCATAGCTTTAATAATTTTCAAATCATCTAAAGGTTTAGCCTGAATCTGTAATCCTACAGGTATACCTTCAACTTCACCTGCTTTAATACTTGCTGCTGGAATACCTGCTAAATTAGCAATTACAGTTAAAATATCATAAGCATACATTTCAAGAGGAGTTAATTCATCTCCAATTTCATGTGGAAGTTTTGGTACAGTTGGACCTACAATCAAATCAACATTTTCAAGCATAGCACTAATTTCATCACGTATAAGAGACCTTGCCTGCAATGCTCTTTTATAGAATTTACCGCTAAACTCTTTTTGTGAAATATGAGAACCGATTTCAATTCTTCTTAAAACTTCTTCTCCACAAACTTCTTCTATTCTATAACCGTAGTCTCTTCCATCATATTTTCTAGTAGCTGAAAAGAATTCCACATAGTTAATCAAATAGTAGGTTGGAAGACATAAATCAATATTATCAAAGGATACTTCTACAAGTTCAGCACCGGCATCCACTAATTTTTGAATAGCTTTATTTACAGTTTTATTAATTTCATCATCAGTTACATCAATAAACTCTTTACAAACTGCAATTTTCATGCCTTCAAGGGAAGTTTCATTTAAAACTGATGTAAAATCAGTATTGTCTTCATTAAGAGAAGTACATTCAGTTGAATCATAATCAACAATAGTGTTTAAAGCAACAGCTATTCCACTTACATCTTTTGACAATGGTCCAATTTGATCTAAACTCATAGACAAGTCAAGAAGCCCTTGTCTTGATACAAGCCCATAAGTTGGTTTAAAACCGACAACACCACAGTGAGATGCAGGATTTCTAATAGATCCCCCAGTATCAGATCCTATTGCAATATCACACATATCACCAGCAATTGCAGCTGCACTACCACCACTGGAACCTCCAGGAATTCTTCCAGGAGCTGCAGGGTTTTGTACAGGTCCGAAGTAAGAGGTTTCTGTTGAACTTCCTGCTGCGAATTCGTCCATATTATTAATTCCTATAATAATTCCGTCTTCAGAGAGGATTTTTTCTACTACAGTCGCATTGTAACTTCCAATATAGTTTTCTAAAGTTTTAGATGCAGCTGAAATAATAATATCTTCAACATTTATATTAGCTTTAATTCCAAATACAAGACCTGCCAAATTTCCTACTTTTTCTCCGTTTGATATTTTTTTATCAATAGCTTCGGCTTGTTCAATAGCTTTTTCATAATTTTTTTCTAGAAAAGCATTGATGGAGTCGTTTTTTTCATCAATTACCTTAATAAATTGCTCCACATTATCTTTGGCGGTCATTTCCTGATTTTTTATGGAGTTTAATTTTTCAATTACATTCATTAGAACACCTAAAAATAATCATAATATATAATATTATTAGTTTATTTTTTAATGTTTAAATATATTCGGTTAGTTCCAGGTAGGGTGTAATTTTTTAGCTATTTTTCAATGCAGAACAAAAAGATAAATTCTATTTAATAAACAAAAATTAACTATTTATCATGGAAAACCGGATGAAATTTAATCATGTTTGGTTTAAAAGAATTAGATGCCTTATTAATTAAAAAATTAAATGAAATTACAGAAATCACCTAAGTCATGAAAACATTTTTATTAATAGCTATATAAAACTAATTTTAGTACTTAATAGTTAAACATTATTATATTTTTTAAATATTTATGGATGGGTTAAAGCATGAAAAAAGCTATTGTTAGCGATAATTCAGGAACTCTTCTTGAACGATACAGAGCTATTAAAGATATTGAAAATGAGATTATTTTCACTGATATTAATTCTTTGGATTTGATTGAATCCGGTGAGTATCTTAACTTAGTTGTTCTTCAGTTTGATACTTCAAAATTTTTAAATCTTCCTTCTGACATGTTAATTTCAGATATTGTTCGTAAGTTAAGCATTGATTTTGATGTTAGTTTTCCTGCAGAGGAGATTTCTAGAAGTGAAGTTGCTGATATTATTTTTAATGATGATGTAGCTACTATTGGAGATATTGTAGATTGTTTTAATGTTTTAAAGGATAAAATACCTCATTTTGAACTTTGTAATGGTTCTGCTTTAATTATTGATATTAAATCTAGAAAAATCAGATATACAATAACTTCTGCAGGAATGTTGTTTCCTTCTGTCAAGTCTACAATATTTAAATTACAGGATATGGGCTTTGATGTTTTCATTGCTTCAGGTGATAGAAAGGGAGCTATTGAAAGATTAGCTACCTTATTGGGCATTGATTCTAGAAATGCTTTTGGTACTGTTTCTACTAGGGGTAAATGTGAGATTGTAAAATGTCTACAGGATAGGGGTTATAAAGTTGCCATGGTTGGGGACGGTCTTAATGATGTTTTGGCTTTTGAAGCTTCTGATATTTCTATTTTAACTTTAGAGCAGGAAGAAGAAGTTTCAGATAAACTATTAAATATTACTGATTTTACAATAAATGAATTTTCACAAATCATTCCTATATTGAAAAATTTTATATATTAAATTTTTATATATATTATTTTTACATATAGGGAGGTTTAAATGAAAGTTGATACTTGTTTAAAAAATAACAATTTAGTTATAAAACAATTTCGCAATGGCATTGCACGTATTCTAATATTATGGATTATTAGCTGTAAAAAAATCCACGGATATGGAATATCAATGGAACTAAACAATTTTTTCAATGTTTTCAATGATAAAGAAGATTCTTTCAATCCTGCTAAAATATATCCAATCTTAAAAAAGATGGAAGAAAAAGAGCTTGTTAAAAGTGATGAAGGTTTAAGCAACAACAAAAAAGTAAAATTCTACACTATCACTCCTAAAGGATTGGAATTTTTAAATTTTATTAAAACAAGATGGATTAAAATTCTTCAGCATGAATCATGGAACGAATTTTTTAATGACATGACAAATTCAGAAACTAAAAGAGGATAATATGAAATATGCAATTAAAACAGAAAATCTAACAAAAAAATATAAAGATTTCACTGCAGTTAATTCTCTTAATCTTACTATTCCAGATAAAACGATTTTTGGAATGCTTGGACCAAATGGAGCAGGTAAAACTACAACAATTAAAATGTTAACATGTCTTATTCAGCCAACTTATGGAACTGCAACAGTTGGAGGATACGATATTAAAGATAGCCCCAATGAAGTTAGAAATCTTCTCGGAATGGTTCCTCAGCAAGTTAGTTTGTATAAAGATTTAACAGTACAAGAAAATGCAGAATTATGTGCAGATTTCTATGGAGTTCCAATAGATGAAAAAGACGATAGAATTAATGATTTAATGGAGCTTGTTGACATTAAATATGCAAAAGACAAACTTGTTAAACAATTATCTGGAGGACAAAAACAAAAAGCATCACTTGTAGCCAGTTTAGTACATCGTCCAGATATATTATTCCTAGACGAACCAACAATAGGCCTTGATCCAACCACTAAAAGAATTTTATGGGATTTAATCAGAGATCTTAATGACAGTGGCCATACAATTATTTTATGCTCTCATGACATGCATGAAGTTGATAAATTATGTGACTTTGTAGGAATTATAAATACAGGCAATCTTGTTGCTTATGATACTCCACAAGGTCTTAAGGATAACTTAATAGAATCTCAAAAAGTACAATATGAAAAAGATGTAGCTGTCAATTCAAACTCAGTTTTCACAAAAAAGGCTGAAATTGAAGATTTAACTAAAACTGGTGAAAACGAATTTTCATCACACAGTCATGATGAATTAGAAAACTTAAACTTTAAGAAAATTTCATTTTTACTAGATGAAAATTTAGATAAAATCATAATGTCTCTTCAAAATAATCCTCACGTACACAAAATAAACATTGCCCATAATGGCCGTATTACATTGAAAATTGATAATTTTAATGACGATGCTGTCAGTGATATTTTAAATGATGTTATAGAACATGGAGGTAGGATTAAATCAATATTTACAGAAGAACCATCACTTGAAGATGTATTTATAAAGGCTACAGAAGAGGTGAATGAAGATGAGCGAGCTTAAAAAAATTTGGTGGATGATAAAAAAGGATTTGTTAAGTCTTAAAAGACACCCTAGTAGGTTAGTATCTATTATTGCATTTCCTATTATAATGATTTTGTTATTTGGATATGGTATGGGTGGAGAGTTAACGGATCTTCCAATAGCTATTGTATCTCAAAGCAATGGTGATCTATCAGATATTACATTAGATTCAATAAAATCTTCAGATACATTTAAAGTTGTTGAAATAACTGATGATATTGATGATGCAAAAGACATGGTTGATAAGGGGGATGTTAAAGCAGCTATTATTCTGCCGGCTGATTATGATGATAATGAAAGCTCGTCTAAGTCTGTTACACTATACCTGGATTCATCTGATCAGATGGCATCACAGATTATCATTCCATCAACTCAGGGAATATTTTCTAAAATATCTGCATTATCATCACAGTCACAAAATATGAATCTTTCAACTAGTCAGGGTTCAGTTCAGTTAAATTCGCAAAATGCTTCTGTTAATCCATCTCAATCAAATATTTTAGATGAATTTGCTGAATCAATAAGTTTACATATCAATAAAATTTATGGAAATATCAAATATATTGATTTTTTAGTTCCAGCTATTTTAGGGATGACTGTTATGATGAGCTGTATGATGGGTATGGGTTCATCTATTGCAGGAGAACGTGAAACCGGAGAACTGCCAAGATTATTCATGACTCCTACCAATGTTTCAACTGTAGTTGGAGGTAAAATTGCTGCTAAACTTGTAATAGAACTTGGAAGGGCATTAATCCTACTTATACTGGCAATTTTATTGTTTAACATTACAGTTAAAGGAGGAATTATTCAAACATTTATATTGCTTTTAATTGGAGCATTATGTTTTGTCGGTTTTGGTATTATGCTGTCTGCAAGAACTGCAACTCAGGAGGATTATACTCAAATGGTAATGCCATTTTCAATGCCGATGATGTTTGTATCTGGGGTGTTCTATCCGATTGAAACAATGCCTTGGATTTTCCAAAAAATTGCATATCTTTTCCCATTGACATACTTGAATGATGCAATGAGGGGGGTCATGCTTAAAGGTCAAAGTCTTGGAGATTTATGGCTAGACATAGCTATCTTACTTGGATTTACTGTATTATTCTTCATTATTGGTGTTAAAACATTTAATAGGGACGTGTAGGTGGAAAAAATGAAAAAACAACTTATGATATTATTTATGATTTTTATATTGTCTATTACTCCAACTGTTGCTAATGACTGGAATGCTTTTCAAGAAAATATACAGCATACTGGATATTTAGATGATAAATCCGATTTTATAACAAATATTTGGACAACTAATTTAGGCTCACCAATCAAATCTTCACCAGCAATTTTTGATAATAATATTTTTATTATAACAATCGACGGTGTTTTAAAATCTATTGATATGGATAACGGAGAAGTTGATTGGGAACTTGATTTCGAATCTGACAGTAATTCATCCGTTACAATATATAACAATACTTTATATGTTGGTTGTAATAATGGTCTTAAAGCAGTTAACATTGAAAATGAGGATATTAAATGGGAATTCGATACTTCTGATTCTATTGAATCAACTCCATTTATTACCAACAATACAATATATGCCGGTTGTGATGACGGTCATTTATATGGTCTTGACACTGAAGGCAATAAGACTTTAGATGTGAATTTAGGAGGTGAATTGAAATCTTCTCCTATTGTTACAAATGAATCAATATTCATTGGCAGCACCAATACTAAATTATATTGTCTGGATTTGGACGGCTCTGAAAAATGGACATTCACCACTGGAGACGAAATTTTATCAACTGCAGCTGCTAGCAGCGATCGTATTGTTTTTGGTTCAAATGATGGAACTCTATACTGTTTAAACATGACAAACGGAGTACTTGATTGGAAGGTAGATCTTGAAGATAAAGTTAGAAGTTCAGCTACAATAGATGAATATGATAACAGCGTATATGTAGGTTCAGATGATGGTAATTTTACCTGTGTTGACTTAAGGGACGGTACAATTAAATGGTCCTACTCAACTGGGGCACCTGTAGAGTCAACTTCTGCATTAAAAGGCAATGCC